>JAJRSC010000005.1 GCA_024278985.1 archaeon | reverse complement strand
TACAGGAACACCACTAGCTTTAAGAATATCAAAATCAGATGTTGCTAAAGATATAAAATCATTTAAAATAAAATATATCGTTTACCTCTCAAAAGTTATAGTTGGTAGCGATATTGATGATAAATTTGCTAAAGAATTAAGGGAAAATGTCGAAAAAGGAATTAACTTAAAAGATATAAATAGTGATTATGTCATCTTAGTAGGAGGACCAGTAGCGAACTCAATAACCAAAGAATATATTAACGATTTCCCAGTTAAAGTAACAAATGACTATCCAGGTAAAAATAAAGGAGTTATAGAAGTAACAAAAGTTAAAATAAAGGTTAATGGAACATATAGAGATATAACATTAATCTTATTAGCAGGTTCAGACAGATGGGGAACAAAAGCAGCAGTAGAATACTTTAAACAATTAGATGATCTACCAAAAGAACCGATATTTGTAGAATGGAAAGATGGAAAAGCTGTAAAAATTGAAAAACCTTAGAATATTCTTTATCCCTTTTTTACTGAAATTTTATTTTACTACTATTTTTAATTATTATTACTAATTACTAATTGATTATTATTACTAAAATAATATTTTCTATTTTTGTAGCTTAAATATCTGATACCATTAATAACATTCGTTTAGTATTTATAAAAAATTAGTTTTATTAATTTCTCGTACCAATATCTAAAAGGGTGTATATAAAAGCAAGAAAGATTAATTAATATTACTAATAGACATTATTAAAAATGTTATTTTAATTATGTATATATTATTTATACTTTAAGGACTTATAATATCTCTCATAATAGAAAAAAAATATTTTGGGATACTTATGAAAGTTTTGGTCTATGTATTTGTTGAATCTGAAAATATAGGAAAGGCAATAAATGCATTATCTGAAGCAGAGATTTCTGGATTTTTCCTATATGAGTATAAAGGGTTATCACCTCAAGATTGGGAAGGATTTTTAATAGATGAAGCTCCTGAGAATGCTATTAATGCTATTCAAAAACTTGCTAAAAATGCAGTAGTTATTGGAACGGTTGTCAATGATAAAAAATATTTAAAAATTAAAAAATATATTGACGAAAAACTAAAAAATGAAAGATACACTATTATATCAATCCCAATAATTGATGTAATTGTGAATAGGGTTTAAAATGAGAAGAGGAAGACCAAAAATTTTAAGGTTGGTAAGTGAAGAACCAAAATATAAAATTTTTAAGCCAAAAGGTATAAATTTTAATAATTTAGAAAAGGTAAATTTAACTGTTGATGAATTAGAAGCTTTAAGATTAGTAGATTATTTAGACCTAACTCAAGAGGAAGCCAGTAAATTAATGGGTATATCAAGAAGAACATTATGGAATTTATTAGTTTCTGCAAGAAAAAAAGTTGTGGATGCTTTAATAAATGGTAAAGTAATTGTTATTGATGGTGGATATTATAAAATTAGGGAATGTAAATACTGTTTTAGATATAGACATGGAAAAGGAAAACATTGTAGAGGGATATAATGATTTTATTAGAAGTTAAAAATGTCTCTAAAAAGTTTGGAGATAATTTAGTATTAAAAAATATATCCTTTGAACTTGAAGAGGGTGAAAGTTTAGGAATATTAGGGAAAAGTGGAGCTGGAAAATCTGTTTTATTACATATGCTAAGAGGAATGGAAGGATATGAACCAACAGAAGGGGAAATAATCTACCATGTCTCATATTGTGAAAAGTGTGGATACATTGATAGACCATCTATTAAAATATGTAAAAAATGTAATAGTGAGATGACTAATATAGATGTTAATCTTTATGAAGATAAAAAATATTCTTACCAGTTAAAGAAAAAAATTGCTATAATGTTCCAAAGAACTTTTGCTTTATATGGGGATAGAACTGTATTGGAAAATATTTTAGATGCTTTATATCAGGCTGGTTATGAAGGAAATGAAGCATATAAAAGAGCCTTAGAATTACTAAAGTTGGTTAGATTAGAACATAGAATAACACACATAGCAAGAGACCTATCTGGAGGAGAAAAGCAGAGAGTTGTTTTAGCAAGACAAGTTGCCAAAGAACCATTTATATTTTTAGCAGATGAACCTACTGGAACTCTTGACCCAAAAACTGCTAAATTAGTTCATAATGCTTTAAAAGATTTAGTTATTAATAAAGGAATTTCTTTAATTTTAACATCTCACTGGCCTGAAGTTATTGCAGAATTAACTCAAAAAGCAATATGGTTAGAAAAAGGGGAAATAAAAGAAATTGGAAAATCTGAGGATATTGTTGAAAAGTTCTTAGAACAATTAAAAGGTATTGAAAAAGTTAAAAAAGAGATTGAGATTAAAGAAGATATTATAAGGTTAGAAAATATTTCTAAACATTACTGTTCTATTGATAGAGGAGTTATTAAAGCAGTTGATAATGTTACACTTAATATTAGAGAAATGGAGATTTTTGGATTAGTTGGTCCAAGTGGAGCAGGTAAAACTACATTGGCAAAAATCTTAGCAGGAGTTTTATAACCATCTAAGGGAAGATACTTATTTAGATTAGGTGATGAATGGATAGATATGACTAAACCAGGATTACACAGAGGAAGAGCTAAAAGATATATTGGAATCTTATTCCAAGAATATGCTCTATATCCTTATAGAACTGTATTAGAAAACTTAACTGCTGCTATTGGTTTAGAGCTTCCTGAAGAATTTGCAAGAATGAAAGCTATATATACATTAACATCAGTTGGATTTAGTGAGGAGGAAGCAGAGAAAATATTAGATAAGTATCCAAATGAGTTAAGTGTTGGTGAAAGACATAGAGTTGCATTAGCACAAATCTTAATTAAAGAGCCAAGAGTGGTTATATTAGATGAACCTACTGGAACCATGGACCCAATAACAAGAACAGTTGTTGCAAATTCTATATTAAAATCAAGAATTGAATTAGAACAAACATATATTATAGTTTCTCATGATATGGACTTTGTACTAAATGTTTGTGATAGAGCTGGATTAATGAGAAATGGTAAATTAGTTAAAGTAGGAAAACCAGAAGAAATTGTTTCAATATTAACAGAAGAAGAAAAAGAGGAAATGTTGGGCAATAAATAACTTACCATTTAAACTCTTTTATTTTCCAAACTCTACAAAAAGAGCAAATATTTCCTGCTGAAGTCATTCCACAAATTTTACACTCTTTAAATTGAAAATCTTCCTCTAACTCAAATATATGCCTATATTTTAAATAACCATATAAAAACTGTTTTTTAATGTTTTTGTTGTATTCTTTGAGTTTATTTAAATATTTTCTATGCTCTACAGTTATAGCATCTTTCTGAAACTTACATTTTGCTGTTGTAAAAGGAATTCCTTCCTTTTCTGCATATTCTAATATTTCCTCTTCCTCTATCTCATAAAAAATTTTAACCTTTTTTAGAAACTTATCATGACTTGGTAGGACTGGTAAGTGTTTGGGAAGATATCTAATACTCCAATTTAATAAATTATTCAATAAAAAGGATACTTCATCATCTAAATTATGTCCTGTAACAATAACATCAAAACCATTCTCATAACCAAATCTATTCATTAAATATCTTTTTGTAATTCCACAGATAGAACAGTGTTTTTTTCTTAAATCTTCTATTGTTTTTCCAGTTATATCTTTTAGATTAACTATATTTAAAGGGACATTTAATATTTCTGCTAATTCTTTAACTTTTTTAAGAGAAATTTCTGAAAATTTTGATATTCCTAAATTTATATGAAATAATTCTATGTTATAATCAAGTTTTTTTAAAATCCATGCTGCTGTATGACTATCTTTTCCACCAGAAACAGATACTAAAATTTTTTCATCTTTGTTTAACATCTTATACTTTTCAATACTTTTTTTAACTTTTTCTTCAAGTTTCATATTTTCCCTAAAACTTTCTCAAAATAGGATTTGTTAGTGTTCTCTCAATGTTTAAAAGTTCATTTAATACATTAGATGATAAAGATGCCCTAATAAATGGAACTCTATAACTTACCCCCAAATGTGTTATTGATGAACTATCACCAACAATAATAGGAGAAAGTCCTTTATCTAAAATATAATCAATGTAATAACATAACTCAGTCAAACCTCTTAATTCATAGGGATTTATTTTAACAAAATCACTTACATCATAAACTTCATTGGTACATAGTAACCCATCAAATTCTACTGGTTCCTCTACCTCTAAGTAATCAATTTCTGATAAATCTATACTATCAATTTTTTCCTTTTTAGTAGATAATCCTAATAAAACATCTATATCTTCATCTTCTTTAATAATATCTATAATTTCCCTAATCTTTGAAATTTCTTTAAAAATATCTCCACATCTATATGCTCCATCTAAGGCTAAAGTATTGTAATAAACACTTAACTCATCTACAACTCTTAAATAAAAGTCAATAATTTCCTCAACACTTTCAACATTTATTATTGGAAATAATTCATTTCCTTTATTATCTTTTAATATCGCAGATGAAACACTTGGTAAATCTATAGTTATTGCTCCTCCTAAAAATTTGAAAAATGGAATATCTAAACTATTTGCTGCTGCTCTTGCAATACTAATAGAAACCCCTGTACATATTGAAGGTTTGACATTCAATTCTGATAAAATTCCATCTAAATATTCTAAATCTAATGGAGAATAACCAGATAACTCTGGAGAAATAACATTTTCTATTTCAGATATATCTTCAGAATTACCAAAAACTATATCATAACCTATTGAAACATTTGTAACTGTTGTTATCATTATTTTTTTATTAACATTTTTAAAAATTTCTCTTGCTGTTATTTTTTCTATAACAATTGTCAAATTTATCCCTCTCTTCTTCTAACTGGCTTTAATGGAACTTTATTCTCAACAATTTCCTTATATGCTAACTTTAAAGCAGTATCTTCTTCTGGTTCTACTAAAATATAAGCTCCAGATGCTATTTGCAAACTTCTTGCTCCAAGGACTCTTGCAAATTCATATTTTCTTAATTTCAAAGTATCACCCTAAAAATAATTAATGGGGCCGCCGGGACTTGAACCCGGGTCGCACGCCCCCCAAGCGCACAGGATAACCAGGCTACCCCACGGCCCCAAAACAAAATTTATAAAAATACTTCATCATGGGCTATAATTTCATCAATAATTTCCTTACCATCTTTACTAATCTTATAGGATATAAACATTCTTCTACAACAATATTTTTTTATACCTAAATCATCCAATACATCTTTAGGATTTTCTCCTTTTAATACCCTTTCTTTATATTCTTCAAAAACTTCTCCAATGACATTACCACAAGAAAAACATCTTATTGGGAACATCATAGCTATCACTTAAAAATTTTCTAAAATAATTAAAAAATAGGATATTAGATTTATCTGTATGATTTTTGTCTTTTTGCTCTTGGTCCTTTGGTGGACCTACTTGGTTTGTGAGGTTCTGTTCTTCTTGCATCACTTACTAATAATGTTCTATCATATGCTAAAAATTTATCTCTTAACTCCTTACTACCTGTAAATTCAACTATTGCCTTACCAATTGCTGTTCTTGCAGCATCCATTTGTCCCATTACTCCTCCTCCCTTAACAGTAACATCTATATCAATCTGAGAAATTATTTCTTCTCCTGCTAATATAATTGGTTCCATTAATTTCATTCTCTTATACTTAGGTTCTATCAATTCTATAGGTATTTTATTTATTCTTATTCTTCCCTTTCCAGGTCTTGCAACTGCTCTTGCAATTGCCCTCTTCCTTTTTCCAACTGTTAAAATAACTTTATTTTCCATTTAATCACCCTAAAATTTTGCTCCGAGGTGCTTGCTAACTTCTCCTAATGTAATATATTTATTTGTAGTTAGCTTTTCAATATGGCTTATTTTCTCATCAGCAGCAAGATTTAAAGGATTCCCAACATATACCTTTACTCTTTTTAATGCTGTTCTTCCTTTTTCTTTTTTATATGGTAACATTTTTCTTATTGTTCTTTTTAAAATATCATCAGGTCTTCTTGGAAATTTAGGTCCAAATCTTCTGGGATTTGCTACGTTTTTCTTTTCTCTTTCTTCTCTATATTTTTCTAATATCCAATCTCTGTTTCCAGTTATTATTACTTTTTCAGCATTAATTATTGTTATTTCCTCTCCTCTTAATGCCCTTTTAGCAACAATACTTGCCAACCTTACTAATATTGCACCATCTGCATCAATAACTGTCATGTTTATCTACCCCATTATCTTAACATTTGACCCTTTAGGATTTCTTTTTATTAGTTCTTCAATAGTTATTGCCTCTCCTCCAGCTTCATGAATTAATTTTTTAGCAGTCTCAGTAAATCCATATGCTGCAACAATAACCTTTTTTTCTAATTTTCCAGCACCTAAAACTTTCCCAGGAACTACAACAACATCTCCATCTTTTGTATATCTGTTTATTTTACTAATATTAACCTCTATTCTCCTTCTTCTTGGTTTATCTAATTTTTTAGCCACTGCTCTCCAAATTTTAGCTTTATTTTTGTGACTTTCTTCTAAAAGGTGTTTTATTAATCTATAAATTTTTGGATTTGTTGCCTTAGTTCTTATTCTCATCTTCCTCACCAATTTGATAAATTTGCTCTAAAACATCCTGAGCTTTATTTTTTAATATTTTAAGAGCTTCTTCTAAAATCTCCTCTGCAGGCATTGTCCAAATGTTTCAACAAAAAATTCAACTTCATCAACATCTAACTGTTTATAAACGGCATTACAAGGTTGCCATTTAGCATGGACTTTTCCAATTCCTGGAATTGCTTCACATTCAATATCTACTTTTTGCTCTTTTCCTAATTTTATAATTGGAATATTTTTAAATGCAACTTCCCCATTATCTGATACTAAATCAGATGAATAAAGTGTTTTAGGTCCAACACCACTTAATCTAAAAGTAATTGTTTCATTTGGAGATACTGGTTTTCCTTTTATTGGAATAAGTCCTAATCTATGAGCTAAAATTTCATCATCCATAGAAGAAGTGTTTTCATAAATATAAACATTTTCTATTGCATAAGTAGGAACTTCTGATATCATTATCCTTCTAATAGCATTAGAAAAAGAAAGGGGAGCTTTCATAATAAATCTAAATTGCTCCCCTATTCTTGTTTGTTTTTTTTCTTTAAGAATTAACAATAGAACCCACCTAAATTATTTTTTGTATGCCTTTTTTGGTGTGGTTCCATCATGAGGAATTGGTGTAACATCTTCAATTCTACCAATTCTTAACCCAGCTCTTGCCAAGGCTCTAATAGCTGCCTGTGCTCCAGGACCTGGGTTTTTTTGCCCACTACCTCCAGGAGCCCTAACTTTTATATGTATATTTGTTATACCTCTCTCCTTTAATACTTCTGCTAATTTAAAAGCTGCCTGCATAGCAGCATAAGGAGAACCTTCATCTCTCTGGTTTCTTGTAACCATACCCCCAGAGATTCTTGCAATTGTTTCAGCTCCTGTTATATCTGTTGCATGAATAATTGTATTATTATAAGATGAATATATATGAACTATTCCCCATTTTTCTTTTTTTTCAGCCATGATATCTCCTCATTATTCATTAAATACTGATTCATCAATTATTCCAATAATTTTAGCTCTTTCTGGATGATTTTTATCATTAAATGGTGAGTTTTTAGCATAGTCTATACTATCCTCTTCATCAACTTTAACCAAATAACTTGGAGCAGTTACAACTCTACCATTTACTGCTATGTGTCCATGAACTATTAACTGTCTTGCTTGTCTTGGAGTTCTTGCTAATCCTTTTCTAAATACAAGTGTCTGTAATCTTCTATCTAATATATTTTCTACAGTTAAGGATAAAACATCATCAAGAGTAGGATTATCTTTTACTAAAATTCCATATTTTCTTAAAACACTAAATAATTGTTTTTCTTCTATTAATGCCTGCTCTGATCTATCCCCTATTAATCTTCTTGCCTGTCTTCTGTATTTTCTTAATATAGTTTCTGCCTTCCAAACTTCTCTCTTTCTTCTTAATCCATATTTTCTACAAAGTTCTTTTTCTCTTTCAATTCTTTCTTTAATCCATGGATGATTAGGTGTTTCATATTTTTTCTTAAATCTTCTTCTTGGATCTCCCAATTAAATCACCTTATTTTTTTCTTCTTGAAACTCCAACAGTTGGACCTCTTCTAAATGTACTCTTAGTTCTCTGTCCTCTACATGGTAATCCAAGTTCGTGTCTTACTCCTCTATAACATTTTATTCTCTTCAATCTGTTTATATCCTCTTGTTTTACAATCATTAAATCAGATTCTATAACGTGTTTATCTTCTCCTGTTACATAATCTTTTCTTCTGTTAAACATCCATGAGGGAATTCCAAATTTAGCAGGGTCAGATAAAACTTCTTCAATTTTTTTAACTTCTTCATCAGTTAAGTATCCTGCTAATTTGTTTGGATCTATATTTGTAACTCTAACTATTGCTCTTGCCATTGCCTCTCCAACACCATAAATATCTTGGAGAGCCATGATTATTTTTTTATTACCCTCTATATCAGTTCTTGAAATTCTAAGTAAATATTTAAACTCTTCATTGTTTTGGACTTCAACCAAGTCAATCCCTCCACAATTTATAAATATAAAAAAATAAGTGGCGCGGAGGGGGGGATTTGAACCCCCGCGGGGCAAAGCCCCATGGGATCTCCAGTCCCACGCCGTAGCCGGGCTTGGCTACCTCCGCACAATAAACATATTAAAAATAGCCACAAACCCATTATATAACCTTTTCGGTATAAAAATAATAATAGTAATGTGGTTTATATACATTTCTATTATTTAGTTAATATATTTAATTACATAACTTCCTCCTCTGGATAAGCTGGAAGTTTGTGTTCCGCTAAATCTAATCCTTTTAATTCTTCTTCTTCACTAACTCTTAATCCTACTGTTAAATCAACTATCTTAGCTAATATATAACCTAAACCAGTACCATAAATAATACAGAATATTGATGCAATAATTTGGTTTATTAAATTAACATCTCCTGCCCCTCCTAATGCAGGCATTCCAAATATTCCTGCCATTATTGCTCCAACAACTCCTGCAGTTCCATGAACTGGCACAACTCCACAAACATCGTCTAAGCCAGCTTTTTCTATTAGTTTATAAACAATTGGAACTTGAAGTCCTGCAAGTAATCCAATTATTAACCCTCCAATTGGACTTACAATATCTGTTCCTGAACAAATTGCTACCAATCCAGCAACAATTCCGTTGGCCGTGAAGAGAACATCTTTTTTAGATGCTATTAAAGCTCCTATTCCCCCTCCAGCCATTGCTAATGTTGTTGTTGCACAAACTAATCCTGAAATATCTTTTAAGGATAAAGAACTACCTACGTTAAATCCATACCATCCTATAGCAAGGGCGAAAGCCCCAAATACTGCCATAGGAATGTTATGCCCTAATATCGGAACTGGTTTTCCATTAATAAATCTTCCAATTCTTGGACCTAATGCCATTATGGCCCCTAAAGCTAAGAATCCTCCTAAACCATGAACTACTAAACTTCCAGCATAATCATGCCATGGAACTATTGAAGCACCCCAAGGACCAAGATAAACAAAGAACGGATAAATAAATGCTGTAATTAAAAATGAAAGAATTACATATGCACTAAATTTAATTCTCTCTGCAACCCCTCCAGAGACAATAGTTGCAGCTGTTCCAGCAAAGACTAAACCAAAGAACCAACTTGCTAAGTCCAATCCATTATTTGGCCAGTTTGTTCCAAATATTTGTTGCCACCAATTAATAAAATCACTAGGATTTATTGAAGAACATAAAACACCACCAATAAACAACCAAGAAACACAAGCTATTAACCAATCAACCATGTTTTTCATCATAACATTATTAACATTCTTCTTTCTAACCTGACCTCCTTCAAGCATTGCAAAGCCCCACTGCATCATAAAAACAAGAACTCCCATGACTACAAGGAAAAAAACATCAGAAGCATTAGCTAATGTTGTTAATGCCTGAACTATTGAATGTATATCAGTTACATTTTTAAATAACTCCGCTGTAGCCATTTTATCTCACCTTATAATACTTTTTCACCTTCTTCTTTAGTTCTAACTCTTACAGCCCTTTCAACAGGGAGAACGAAGATTTTTCCATCTCCATAGTTTCCAGTTCTTGCGTTTTTACATATTATATTAATAACTTTATCAACATCTTCATCTTTAACAACCATCTCAATCTTTACCTTTTGTAGTAAATCAACAATATACTCTCTCCCTCTATATCTCTCAACTATTCCTCCCTGAATTCCCCTACCTTTTACTTCCACAACTGTCATCCCTAAAAATCCCTCATCCGCTAACGCCTTTTTTACTATATCCAATTTTTCTGGTCTTATTATCGCTTCTATCTTTTTCATATTTTCACATATATACAACTTTTAGTAGTTTACGGTTACTTATTTCCTTATTATGTCAAAAGGTAATATATATATTTTACGGAATGCGGATAGATAATTCCTAACTGATATAATAATTTACTGACAGCATGATTTTAATAGTTTATTCTTTATTTACTAAATACGGGATTATTCTATTAGAATTATAAAAATAGTGACTGATTTATAATTTAATATTGTAAATACAGCCTTTATATTTTTCTAATAGTACAAAAGAACCCAATAAAAATATAAATTAATATACCTTAAATTTATAAAAGCTCTCTACTAACATTATATTTAATATCAAAAAATATAAATTTGCTTCTTTATTATAATTTATGTTTATTCTAATTCTAAATTTATCCTAAAAAGTTATCTAATAGGTAATTAATATGGTTGAATTATTAGCTCCAGCTAAAGATTTTAGTTGTTTAGTAACAGCTTTTAAGTATGGAGCAGATGCTGTTTATTGTGGATTAAAGGATTTTAGTATGAGAGCTAATGTAAGAAATTTTACAGTTGAAGAACTAAAGGAAGGTATTAAATTAGCCCATAATGAAAATAAAAAAGTATATTTATGTGTAAATACTGTTATTTATGAAGATGACTTAAATAAAGCTATAAAAATCATAGATTTAGCAAATTCTTTAGATGTTGATGCTGTTATTTTAAATGATATTTCTTTAATGGAGATAGCTAAAAAAGAATTTAATTTAAGGGTTCATGCAAGTGTTCAATGTAATATAACTAACTCTATTTTAGCTAAATTTTACTCAAAATTTGCAGATAGAGCAATTTTAAGTAGAGAATTAACACTTAGACAAATTAAAGCTATAAGAGATAATCTTAAAAAAGAAAATATTAATTTAGAATTGGAAGGATTTGTCCATGGAGCTCTATGTGTGGCTATAAGTGGAAGATGCTTTTTAAGTGCATATCTATTTAATAAACATGCAAACTGTGGAGAATGCTTACAACCATGTAGAAGAAAATGGAAACTAATAAATGAACATTTTGATGGAACTTATGAATTAATTTGTGAAGGTAAATATTTACTCTCTCTAAAAGATTTATGTATGATTGAACATATCCCCCAAATTATTGATGTCTTTGATTCATTTAAAATAGAGGGAAGGGCTAAAAATGCTGACTATGTTATGAGAGTTGTTAAAATTTATAGAGAGGCTATAGATAGTTATTATAATGGAGACTATTTTGAAAAACTACCATACTTTAAAAAAGAGTTGTCTAAAATATACAATAGGGAATATGATACTGGATTTTATTTTAGAGATAAAGATAAAGAACATGATTTTCAATATAATATTGAAGGAAATGCTTCTAAATATAGAAAGGTTGAAGTTGGTAGAGTTGTTAATTACTATAAAAAGGTTGGAGTTGCTGAAGTTGAGTTATATAAAGATATTAGAGTTGGAGATACAATATTAATAATAGGAAAGACAACTGGATGTATTGAAAAGAAAATAAAGGAAATGCAAATTAATCATAAATTTGTAGATGTTGCAAGAAAAGGGGAGAAGGTTGGAATAAAAATAGATGAAAAAGTTAGAGAAGGAGATAGAGTTTATATTCTTAAAGAATTATAACCTTTTTATAATTTCTTCAGCCATTTCCATAGTTTTTAAATTTCCTCCTAAATCAGGAGTTGTTAATCCTAAAGATAAAACCTCTTCTAAGGCCTTCTCTATTCTTTTAGCAGTTTCAACCTCTCCAAGATATTTTAACATTAAAACAGCAGATAAAATTGTTGCTGTTGGATTTGCAATACCTTTTCCTGCTATGTCAGGTGCAGAACCATGAACTGGTTCAAATAATCCATGTTCATCTCCAATATTTGCAGAAGGAGCCAATCCTAACCCTCCAACAGTCCCAGCAGCTCCATCAGATAGAATATCTCCAAATAAATTGGATGTAACAACAATATCAAAAGTTTGAGGTTTAGTTATTATATACATATTCATAGCATCAATATATACATCCTCTGCCTTAATGTCATTATAATTTTCTGCTACTTTATAAAATACTCTTTTAAATAATCCATCAGTTATTTTTAAGACATTTGCCTTATGAGCACAGGTAACTTTTCCTTCTTTCCCTTCTTTTTTTCTTTCTCTTGCCAATTCAAAGGCAAATTTAAATATTCTTTCATATGCTTTTTCAGTTATAACTCTTGTAGCTGTTGTTATTCCTTCATCAATTTCTGCTTCTATTCCCTTATATAACCCTTCTGTATTTTCTCTTACTATAATATAATCTATATCATCCCTTAAACAAGGAACTCCTTTATATGCCTTTACTGGTCTAACATTTGCATAGGTATCTAAAATATGTCTTAATTTAACAATAACATCTGCAGCTGTTTCCCCAGCAGCCCCAAATAAAACAGCATCACACTCTAAAGCTGTTTCTATAGTTTCCTCTGGAAGAGCTTTTCCTGTTCTTTTATATACCTCATCTCCTGCCTCAGCATAAACAAATTCAAAAGGTATTCCTGTTGCCTCTAAAACTTTAATTGTTGCAGGAATAACTTCTTTACCTATTCCATCACCCTCAATAACACATATCTTATGCATGTTATCACCAAAAGAATTTTTTATTAATTAAATATTATTAAATTTTATATATAGATTAGATGACACCATTATATTTTAAAATCCATACAATTATAGAAACTAAATAAAAGGGAAATACTCCAGAAGCTAACCATTGTTTTTGTCCTAAACTTTTTTCTCCTAAAATCTTGGCAGTTATATGCCCAAAAATAACTGCTCCAATAAATAAATATATTAAGGTTACTATCCCACTAAATATACCTAATCCTAAAGTATAAATATAGTTAGCAAAGTATCCAAATATAATTCCTCCAATAGAGTGTATTAAGCAACATTTTCCTTCAGAATCCATAATTTAAAACCTCTCAATTTTTTCAATTTTATATATTGTTATCTCTTCTTTTGGTCTTTTGCTTTCTGTTAATGAATAACTAATAACAACCTCTACATCATCATTTGCATAATATTCTCTGTTTTCTAATATAATATCTCCCTCTTCTAAGAGAAATGCAAATTTTCTTTTAGTTTTTAAAGAACCAATATCTATTTTTATAACCTCTTTTTTAACTTTTGGTTTTATTATTGAATAATCCATAAATTCACCTTTATAAATATAGCTAATAATCCACAAACAATTTCAAAAATCCATATGTATAAAACTAACATATACTCCTTTAATGGTTTAAACTTTAGTATTAATCTTGGTAATGATAAATATCCAGAGGTGTAATATAATTTACCGTCTTCTCCTATAACTGTTGGTTTATGCTTATCTCTACTCATTACTCCAGCAGATAAAAATTTTAATGTAGCATCTAAAAAGTAGGGAATCATTAAAATTAAGAATAAATATTCTTTATAAAATATAGCTAAAAAACTTAAAAATGCTCCTATTGGTAGAGTCCCACAATCTCCAGGAAAAATTTTTGCTGGATACTTATTAAATATAAGAAATCCAAGATAGGACAATGAAAAAGTTAAGGCTGAATAAAAACCTACCATATTATTATCTAAGTAAAATAAAATTGACATAAATATTCCTACTAAAACTCCTAAACCTATCTCCAACCCATTGAATCCTGCTAACATGTTGGTTAAATTAGAAAATATCATAAATCCAACTCCTAAAATTATAGCTAAATAAATGTTGTTAAACAATAACCCAGTGAAAAATCCAGATATAAACAAGAATAAAAATTTTTCCTTTGGTGATAAAGAAAATAAATCATCCATAATTCCAATAAATCCAGATAATAAGATAGAATAAATAAATTTAATATTTATAAATGGAATAGTTAAAAACAATGATAACAATATTGCCAATCCTCCCATTTCAGGGACTTTTATCTTTTCTCTCTTATGTAAGTCATATCCAAATTTTTTACTTCTTTTTATAATATAGTAGGTAAATAAAACAGATAATATAAAGGCACATATAGCTATAATATACATATTATATCCCAAATTATATATTTTTTAAAATAATTTATTAAGTGATATGTGTGAAAAAGTATAATATAATTTTGGCAAATTCAGCTCTTGAACTAATTCCCAAGGAAATTAAAGTTAAGAGGACAAGAGTTTATAAGTATGATATTTTAGATTCTAATTATCATTATAGGTTTATGAGAAATCTTAAAGATAGAGAAAGAAGAGGAAGACCTGATATAATTCATATTTCTTTATTAACTATATTAGATAGTCCTGCAAATTATGAGGGTATGCTAAATATTTATGTTCATACATATAATAATTATGTTTTAGAAATAAATCCTAAAGTAAGATTACCAAGGAACTATTTTAGATTTTTGGGTGTAATGGAGAAAGTTTTAAAAGGTGAAGAAAATAAATTTATAAAATTAAAAAGGCAGAACTTAGAAGGATTGTTAAAAGAAATTGATGCTAAAAATATAGCTCTCTTAACTAAAAAAGGAAAAAAAGAAGATATAAGAGTTTTAAAAAATTATGATACCTTCCTTATAGGTGGATTTCCTTATGGAGAAATTATATTAAATACCTCAAAAATAGAAAGTAATATAAATAAAATTTCTCTCTATGATAAAGGGCTAACTGCTTGGACAGTTTCAGGTATTGTTTGTTACTCTTTATATTATTTATAGAGGAATTATATTATGATAAAGATAAAAAAGAAAGTTGAAATTTTTGGTTTAGAACTCCCAATATTTAAAGGTAATGAGAAGGTAGATTTAGCTGAGATTATATCTAAATTTCCTCTTCAAGATTATGATATTGTTGTAGTTGCTGAAACATTAATAGCAAAACTTGAGGGCTGTATTGTTGATAAAAATAAAATAATCCCATCTAAAAAAGCTAAAGAGTTAGCTAAGATAACAAATAAAGATGAAAAAGTAGTTCAGGTTATATTAGATGAGGCAAGGGAAATTGTTAAAATAGGAAAAAACTTTATAATTACTGAAACAAAACATGGCTATGTTATGGCAAACAGTGGAGTAGATGAAAGTAATGTTTTAGGTATAAAAACACTTCCAAAAAATCCTGATTTATCTGCTGAAAAATTAAGAAAAAGATTAGAGGAATTAACAGGGAAAAAAATAGGAGTTATAATATCTGATAGTGTTGGAAGACCATTCAGAAAGGGAGCAGTTGGAATAGCTCTTGGAGTTAGTGGAATATTGGCATTATGGGATAGAAAGGGAGAAAAGGATTTATTTGGAAGAGAATTAAAAAGTACTGAAGTAGCTATTGCTGATGAACTTGCAAGTATGGCAAACGCTGTTATGGGAGAGGCAAATGAGGGAATTCCAGTAGTTATAATTAGAGGTGTAAATGTTCCATTTGGTAATGGAAGTGGTAAAGACTTAATAAGAAAAAAAGAAGAGGATGTTTTTAGATAAATTTAAAATAATCTTTTTTTATAATTATAATATTTTTTTAGACACTTTCAGATTTTAAAAATTTAATTCCACGTAGGTAGTGCTTTTTTATTGTTTCCATACCGTAACGGTCTGATTTTAACGCCAAATGAGGATATGCTAACCTCAACAATAAAAAAGTTTCCATACCGTAACGGTCTGATTTTAACCTTTATTACAGCAAGAGTTGTAATGCTGTAATTTTATGTTTCCATACCGTAACGGTCTGATTTTAACTAAAAGAAAGACAATATGAAGAACATACAAAAAACTGGTTTCCATACCGTAACGGTCTGATTTTAACCTCACCTCTTTTATATTCTCATTATGATAATGTAATGTTTCCATACCGTAACGGTCTGATTTTAACTTTTGATTTTTATTATTGGTGAATTTGAATATTTTGATGTTTCCATACCGTAACGGTCTGATTTTAACTACCCCATCATATATTATATATCTAAAAAAAATATTGTTTCCATACCGTAACGGTCTGATTTTAACAGATAATTTAATATCAAAAACTAAAAAACTTGTTAAGTTTCCATACCGTAACGGTCTGATTTTAACTTTTGATTTTTATTATTGGTGAATTTGAATATTTTGATGTTTCCATACCGTAACGGTCTGATTTTAACAATATTGCTTGGAGCAGGGATATTAATAGCAGTTGCGTTTCCATACCGTAACGGTCTGATTTTAACTAATAATATGGCTTTGATATTTTCTTATCTTTTATTGGTTTCCATACCGTAACGGTCTGATTTTAACAGTATTACTGTTACTGGGGCTTCAGGATTAATTGTCGTTTCCATACCGTAACAGTCTGATTTTAACTGAAATTGATGGTGAGAAAAATATATTAATTGATTTGTTTCCATACCGTAACGGTCTGATTTTAACTTTTTTTCCATAATTCAGGGTTTTTCTTAAATTTAAAGTTTCCATACCGTAACGGTCTGATTTTAACAAATATGGAGGGATAGAGGCATGAGAATAAAGAGATAGTTTCCATACCGTAACGGTCTGATTTTAACTCAATACATCAATCAAAATATTCAAATTCATCAATAAGTTTCCATACCGTAACGGTCTGATTTTAACAAGACAAAAAAGAAGTTAAAAAAATTAAAGTAATCAGGTTTCCATACCGTAACGGTCTGATTTTAACAAGAGGCAATTTTACGTATTTAGTATAATATCTCTTCTAATATATAACTTTTTCTATTATGTAATTTGTCAAGGGGTAGGCAATAGCTTTTATTTATAAACTCCTGAAGTTTTTAATTTATCTTTCTTTTCTAATTTTTTAATCTAAAAACTTTTTAATTTTGAAAATAAGTTTTGTTTATTGGGAAAATTTTAATTTTAAAATAATTGTCTAAAATCTTTTAAAAATCTCGATAATTCACTACATCCAAATATTTAAAATAATTAAAATACGCGACCCTTAGAAAATTGATAAAAATCCTTAAAATCGAAAAATAACCGATTAAAATCCTCTAAACTAAAAATAAAAAGTTTTTAGCGTGATAAATATTATCTAAGTATTTAATAGAACTAATTTTTATTTATTAAAAGCTATAAATTCCTAAGATTTATTATTTTTATATATATTAATTAAATATATTATGAACACATATAAAGATAAATTTAAATCTTAAGATAAAATATGTTAATACTATAATTATAAAAAAACTTATATAGTAATACAAATAATTTATTTAGTAATAATATATAATTATTATATGAGGTGAAAAAATGCACATACCAGATGGCTATCTTGGGCCTATAACCTGTGCTTTTTTCTATTTAATAATGATACCAATATGGTATAAAAGTATATTAGAACTCAAAAAATTAGATCCAAGAAAATTACCATTACTTGGAGTTTTAACAGCATTTGCTTTCTTAGTTATGATGTTTAACCTTCCAGTTCCAGATGGAACTACTGCACATATGGTTGGTGGAACTTTAATAGCAATATTAATGGACAATCCATGGATTGCAACTATTGCCATATCTATTGTTTTAGTTATACAAGCAATATTCTTTGGAGATGGAGGAATTACCTGTATTGGAGCTAACTGTTTCAATATGGGAGTTGTTTTACCATTTGTTGGTTATTATGTTTATAAGTTTTTAAGAAAATATGTTGGAGATATTATTGCAAGTGGTATTGGGGCTTATGTTGGTATCGTTACAGCGGCTATATGTGCAGGATTTGAATTTGGATTACAACCATTTATAGAACCAGGTTACTGTCCATATCCATTTACCGTTTCAGTACCTGCAATGGCGTTTGCTCATTTAGTAACTGCAGGTCCTGCAGCAGCTGTTGTTACTGCTGTAGTCGTTTGGTATGTAAAAAAAGTAAGACCAGACTTATTTGGATCAGAAGATAAACAACAACATGTTAGTGGGGTGACTGCATGAACTGGCAGGACCCTTTAGTTAAAAAATTTGTTTATTTAATTGTTGCTATGATAATTTTATGTCCTTTAGGGATACTTCTTGTTTGGAACTATGGAGATGCATGGGGAGAATGGGACCCTTCAGAACTTGCTAAAGAAGTAGGAGCACAAAAAGTTAGTGGAATGCTACATTTAGCTGATATTTGGAGTTATGCACCTCTTCCAGACTATGATATCCCTGGATGGGATGACCCTCTTCATGCATCAATTGGTTATATTATATCTGCAATAGTTGGAGTTGCATTATGTGTTGGAGCTTATTACATACTTGTTAAAATAGTTAATCCAAAACCTATGTAATAATATTATATTTTTTTATTTTTTTAATTTTATTTTTTAAATAATATATTTAAATTTTTATTTCTAAATTTTAAATTTTTTAGTTAGTAAATTAACAGCTTCATCAACTGTTAATGGAATTTCATTTATGTTATATCCCATATTTTTTAATTTAATAAATAGTTTTGATACATCAGGCACATCTAGATTTAACTCATCTAAATCTAATGAAAATAATTCTTTTGGAGTTCCTTCAAATATTATTTTTTTATTTAATACATAACATCTATCAGCTAAAGAAGCAATATTTACATCATGAGTTATTAAAATAACTGTTTTTCCTTTTTCTTTAAATGATTTTATAAGGTTAATAACTTCATTTCTACTTTTAGGGTCTAAGGATGCTGTAGGTTCATCCATTAAAATAACTTCAGGTTCAATAGACAATATACATGCTATTGAAACCTTCTTTTTTTCTCCTCCACTTAAATTATATGGATGTCTATCTTTTAGATGGTAAATTTTCATATCTTTTAATACTTTATCAGTAACTTCAAGTGCCTTTTCTTTAGAATAAAGATGTAGTGGAGAATAAGCAACTTCATCCCAAACAGTTGGATTAAATAACATAACATCAGGGTTTTGAAAAACAAATCCAACCTTTTTTCTAAAATCTGCCATTAATTTTTTATCTGTTAATAACTTCTCAGTTAATAATTTACCTTCAAAATAAACCTCTCCTTTGCTTGGAAATATAAGACCATCTAAAATTTTTAGAAGTGTTGTCTTTCCTGCACCATTAGGACCTAAAATAGTTACAATTTCATTTTTATATATAGTTAAATTTACATTTTCTAATGCTACAACTCCATTAGGGTATTTGTATGAGACATCTATTAACTTATACACTTCTTTCATAGTATCCCTCTATCAAATAATAACAATAAAACAACTAATATTATTGAAAAGATAAGGAATAAAATATCTTTTATTGTGATTTTTTCATTATAGATATATTTTATTTCTCCAGTATAACCTCTTGATAACATTGCATAGTATGTATCTTCACCCATTTCATAAGTTTTTATAAATAGAGCTCCAATTGCCTTTCCTCCTAAAATCCAACTTTCTAACATTCCTAACTTACGAATAGACCTTGATTTTCTTGAAGACATCATATCTAAAACAAAATTTAAAAGTAAAAATATATATCTATAAGCAAGGTTTGTTATTGTAATGACAATGTCAGGAACTCCTAATTTACCAATAGCATAGGTTACTTTATTCCATTGTGTAGTCATAGGAATTAAAATTGCATATGATACACATGTAGCAACTCTTAAAGTAAATGTTATGGCATAAATAACTCCTTCATAAGTTATTGATATATGTGGATTGTTAAGAATAACAAGGATATCATGGCCAGGAGTTACAAAATTAAATATAACTGGAATAGAAATAATTCCTGCAAAAATAGGGATAAAAATATACACTCTTTTTAAATAGTATTTAATTGGAATATTTGATAAATATGCAAGTAACAAAGCAATGATATTAAAAATAATAAGAGTAATAATGTTTTTTGACATAACAGCTCCTATAAGTAATATTACTAAAGAAATAATTTTAATTCTACTTTCTATATTTTGCAAAAGTCCCTGAACTCTTGTATATTTTTCATAAAAAATACTTTCATTTAAAAACTCTATTATGTGTTTTATAGTTTAATCAAATAACTTACTCATAATTTCACATTAATTAATATAGCACTATTAAACTTAATGAATAAATATTACCAATATATAATAAATTATTACTTAGTTTTTTACTTTATATTATTTTTGGTTACTTTTATATTAAGAAAAAAAATTAAGAAAATATTTCCTCCTAATAAAATTCTTTTTATAATTATTATAACAATAAATTTAATATCTAAGTATCATGTGAGAAGATGAGTTATAAAAAAATTAAGATAATGCTATTAATATTTTTAATAATAAATATTCTTCCAATTCCTATTTTTGGGATTTATCTATATACCCATATGGGAGGTGCAAAGAATGTTAAGGAGGTTGTTGAAAATTCTCCATTTAAGGAATTTACCTATATAGACCATAAGACACTTATGATAATTAAAGACAAAAATCAAAATATTTCAGGGATGTATAAGGAAATTCTAATTTCTATTAATGGTATTTATATAGGAACTCATGGAAGTATTGGCATTAAAATGCCACTTGGATTTTTGTTTAAGTATTTTCCAATTAATGGTTTTAAATACTATAATGGAGTTATTATAAAAAATCCAAATAAATTAGATTTAGGTAAAGCTGAGATAAATAATTTAATTAACACAGTTCCATCAAATTATAAAGACATTCTTATATATAAAAAATATTATGTAATTGGCATATACTATGATTTAAATTCAAATAAAACATATCTTGTTTATGTATCTAAAAAATTAAACAATATAAAAATAGACACTGAAAAACTTGAAAACTATTTAAAACAAAAAACAAATGCAGTTAATTGCAAAGTAATTGATATGGGAAATAAGATTTATATTTATCAAGAATTCAATGGAATAAAATTAGATTTAATTAATAATGGGATATATTATGAAAGTTATTATAACAAGACCTATAGAGAGAGCTAAAACATTTGCAGAGTTATTAAAAAAAGAGAACTTTGAGCCAGTAATATTTCCAACTTTAAAACTTATTTATAACAAAAATGTAGAAGTTAGTTTAAATAACTATGATTGGGTAGTTTTTACATCACCAAGTGGAGTTATTGGATTATATAACATAATAAATAAGAATCAAAAAGAAATAATAAAAAATAAAAAAATTGCAGTTATTGGAGAAAAAACAGCAAAAACTTTTAAAAAATATTTTGGTAGAGAACCAGATATAATTCCAAAAGAATACACTGCTGACTCTCTCTTAGAGGAGATTAAAAAAGTTGCTAAAAGTAATGAAAAATTTTTAATTCCTACAACACCATCAACAAGGGATATTTTAAAAAATAACTTAAATGCTGATTTGGTGTTTGTATATAAATCTGTTGAGCCAGAAAATTTAAAGGAAAAAATTAACAAATTAAAAGAAGAATTAAAAGATAAAAGATTTATTTTAACTTTTACAAGTGGATTAACTGCAAAAAACTTTTTTAAATATGTTGATGAGGATTTTACCAATATTATAAAGAATAATTATATTGTTGCTATTGGTCCAATAACTGCCAAAGTTATTAAAGATTTTGGCTTTAAACCACTGATTCCTAAGAAATACACTATTGAGGGAATTTTAGAGGTTATTAAAAATCTAAGAAAATTAGAGGGAAACGATGATTAATTTAAATGACAAAACTCTCATAAAAAAGGCAATTGACAAAATAAATGAACTTTCTAATAAAGTTGATAAATTAAAAATTATGCATGTATGTGGTAGTCATGAACATACAATTTGTAAATATGGTATTAGAGAAATATTACCCAAAAATATAACTGTTGTTCCAGGCCCTGGGTGTCCTGTATGTGTAACAACACAAAAAGAGATTGATACAGCCATATATTTAGCAGATAATGGATATGTTATAACAACCCTTGGAGATATATATAGAGTGCCAGGAAGTGAAAAATCATTAATGGAAAAGCAATCTGAGGGTTGTGATGTCAGAATTGTTTATAGTATAAGTGATGCTGTAAAGATGGCTAAAAAAGAGAGAGATAAAAAATTTATTTTTGTAGCTATTGGATTTGAGACAACTGCTCCAACAACTGGAGCAGAACTTATAAATTTAAAAAATAAAGATATTGACAACTTTTTTATTTTAAATTGTCATAGACAAACACCTCCAGTTATGGAGTTTTTACTGAGTGAGGGTGTTTATTTAGACGCTTTTATCTGCCCTGGACATGTTTCAACAATAACTGGCTTAAAACCATATTATAAGTTATGTGAAAAATACAAAGCTCCAATGGTTGTTGCTGGATTTGAGCCAATTGATGTATTAATGGCTATAATTATGATATTAAAGCAAGTAATTAATGGAGAGGCAAAAGTTGAGAATGAATATATAAGAGCTGTAAAACCTGAAGGAAATGTTTTAGCTCAAAAAATAATAAATGAGGTTTTTGAAAGTATTTCATGTAGATGGAGAGGATTTCCAGTTATTAAAAATGGTGGTTTTGGCTTAAAAGAGGAATATAAAAGATTTGATATTTATGAACATGAATATATCCCAGAAATTAAAGAAAAAATCCCTAAAGGTTGTATATGCGATAAAATTTTAAGAGGAGAAAAACTTCCAACTGACTGTAAGTTATTTGGAAAAGTTTGTAATCCATTAAATCCAGTTGGTAGTTGTATGGTCTCAGAAGAAGGAACGTGTAGAATATTTTATAAATATAGAAGTAGAGGAAAAACATAAACGAGATAAATCGATTTTAGACGTTAAGGGAAATTATTTATTATAATATCGAATTTTTAAAACAAATAGGGATGCTATTTAATTGTATCGAATATTTAAGCCACAAAAATGGGATATCATTTTATGAAGTTGTCAAAAAGTGTAGTTAAGAATTAATAAAGAATAGTTTATCCATAATCATACTGTTAGTTGTTTCTTTATTTTCTTTATTATTACTAACAAAGTAATATATATTTTAATATACATAATAATATATTAGCAGAATATTAACATATATAAATTTATTAGGATAAAATAAAATATAAATAAAAATTAACTTAAGTTAATTAGTTTAGAGGTTATTTAGGTGAGATGTTATGATTGAAGAAACTTTAAATATTCCAGTCTCAGAAATAATGAGTTTTCCAGTAAATAGTGTAAATAAAGACACTACTATATATGAAGTTGCAAATATATTAAAAGATAAAAATATAGGGGCAGTTATTGTTGTTGATGAAAACAATAAACCAATTGGTATAATTACTGAGAGAGATATTATTAAAAAAGTAGTTGCAAAAAATTTAAAGCCTAAAGATGTAAAAGTTGAGGAAGTAATGAGAAAAAAAGTAATAACTATTGAATATAATAAACCTATAAAAGAAGCTGCTGAACTAATGGCAAAATACAATATAAAACGTCTTCCAGTAGTAAAAGATGGAAGTGTAATAGGAATAGTAACTCAAAGTGATATTGTTAGAATTGCTCCAAGAATAATAGATATCATTTTAGAGTATTCTAAATATTCATCATCAAATATAGAATCAGAAAAAGAAGAGGTTATAGAAGGAATATGTGAATCTTGTGGAAACTATGGAATTTTAAGATATTATAATGGTAGATATCTCTGTGAAGATTGCTTAGATGAGTATAATAAAGATTAATGAGCCATTCCAATTATTTCCTTTAATTTTAAATCTTCTTCAATTAGATATTTTTTTATCTCTTCACATATTTTTTTGAATATGTTATAATCTTTCATTACAGCAGTTCCAACTTGTACAGCTGAAGCTCCTGCTAAAAAATACTCAATTGCATCCTCTCCATTAAAAATTCCTCCAACTCCAATAATAGGAAGATTAAAGTTTTCATATAAATCATAAACAATTTTAACCCCAATAGGTTTTATTGCTCTACCACTTAAACCTCCAAATTTATTATATAAAATTGGTTTTTTAGCTTTAATATCTATTTTCATACCTCTAACTGTATTTATAGCCACAAATCCATCAATTTTAGCATTGTATGCTGATTCTGCAATTTCAATAATATCTGTAACATTTGGTGTTAATTTAGCAAAAACTGGAACTGAAACAGATTTTTTAACTGCTCTACATACATTATATGTTAATTCAGGATTTTGTCCTATTGTTGCACCATATCCCTTAGCATGAGGACAGGATATATTTAGTTCAATAATATCAACATATTTTTCCATAACTTTAGCAACTTTTATAAATTCCTCTTCATCTTTTCCATATATAGAACCAATTATTTTAGTATTCATCTTTTCTAAAATAGGTTTTGCTTTTTTAAGTTCTTCTTCATACTCCTCTATTCCAGGATTTGATAAGCCAATAGCATTTAATATACTATCTCCAAGCTCCACAATAGTTGGATTTTTATGTCCTTTGTTTGGATAATAACCTATTGATTTAGTAGTAACTGCCCCTGCTCCATTTTTAGCTATTCTAATCAAACTTTTTCCAGTAGAGCCCATTATTCCACTTGCCAAAAATACTGGATTTTTAAACTTAATATTTTTTATTTCTATTTCAAGCATTTCAAAAACCTTTAGATAGTTTTATCAAAAATTAAATTAAGGTATTTGGTATATAATATATTTTACTTTAAAACTACATCATTAGGGAAAATTATGATATGTATAGGACTTGAAGGTACTGCTGAAAAAACAGGAGTTGGTATAGTTACAGATGATGGAGAGATTCTTTTTAATAAGTCAGTTATTTACACCCCTCCTAAACAGGGAATAAATCCAAGAGAAGCTGCAGACCATCATGCAGAAACATTTCCAAAATTAATAAAAGAAGCTTTTAATGTCGTTGATAAAAAAGATATCGACTTAGTTGCTTTTTCTCAGGGTCCTGGATTAGGACCAAGTTTAAGAGTTACAGCTACTGCTGCAAGAGCATTAGCATTAAGTTTAGGAGTTCCAATAATTGGAGTAAATCACTGTATTGCCCATATTGAAATAGGAAAATTAACAACTAAAGCTGAAGACCCTTTAACTCTTTATGTAAGTGGTGGAAATACTCAAGTTATTGCATATATTGCTAAAAAATATAGAGTTTTTGGGGAAACATTAGATATTGCTGTTGGAAATTGTTTAGACCAACTTGCAAGATATCTATCTCTACCTCATCCAGGAGGGCCATATATTGAAGAACTTGCAAAGAAAGGAAAAAAATTATTAAATCTTCCTTACACTGTTAAAGGAATGGATGTTGCCTTTTCAGGTTTATTAACTGCATGTATGAGGGCATATGATGGTGGAGAAAGTAAAGAAGATGTTTGCTTCTCTTTACAGGAGTATGCTTTTGCTATGCTAACAGAAATAACTGAGAGGGCATTAGCACATACAGAAAAAGGAGAAGTTTTATTAGTTGGAGGTGTTGCAGTAAATAAAAGATTACAAGAAATGTTAAAGGAAATGAGTAAAGAACAAGGAGCAGATTTTTATATTCCACCTAAAGATGTCTGTGGAGATAATGGAGCAATGATTGCATGGCTTGGTATTTTAGAGTATAAAAGTGGAAAAAGGATGAACATTGAAGATACTAAAATTATTCCCTACTATAGGACTGATATGGTAGAGGTTAGTTGGATTAAAGAAGTTAAAGGAAGGAAAAGAAAACTCCCTAAAGACCTTATAGGAAAAGGAGCTGAAGCAAGTATAAAAAAATCTAAATATTTAGATTATGATGTTGTTATTAAAGAAAGAATGAAAAAAAATTATAGGAATTTAGAATTAGATGAAAGAATTAGAAAAGAGAGAACAAATAAAGAAGCTAAATTTTTATCATATATTAAAGATTTTAACATTAAAGCCCCCTATGTGTTTGATGTAGATTTAAAAAATAAAAAAATAACGTTATCCTATATAAAGGGGTCAAAATTAAAGGATATTATTGATAACAATATAGATTTGGCTATTAAAGTTGGAGAAATTGTTGGGAAATTACATAAAAATAACATTATTCATAATGATTTAACTACATCTAACTTTATTTATGCTGATAATGATTTATATATAATTGACTTTGGATTATCAAAATATTCTAACTTAGATGAAGATAAAGCTGTTGATTTAATAGTTTTTAAAAAGGCAATACAATCAACACATTACTCAACATATAATAATATTTGGGAAAAGTTCTTAGAGGGATATAAAAAAGAATTTAAAAATTGGAAATTAATCCTATCATTAATGGATGATGTTGAAAAAAGAAAAAGATACATGTTATAAGTTGTGAAGGAAAATAGCACAACAACAAAAATTTTATATATTATTTTCTTATTAAAAATATATTGCTCTTTTTTGGATTTATGTAGCGGGGTGGGGTAGCCAGGTCCATCCCGCCGGGCTCATAACCCGGAGATCGGAGGTTCAAATCCTCCCCCCGCTACCATTTTTTATTTTAACAATTTTTTATTAGATTTTTTTATTCATCTCAATCTTATTTTTTATTTTTTTATATTTCAAAAATTTAGGGTGGGATAGTGTATAAAATATTGAAGGTTTTAGATATTGTTAAAGTTCCTCCAGATGAATTTGGGAATGATTTAAAAGAAACTATAAAAAAGATTTTAATAGATAAATATGAGAGTAGATTAGACAAAGATATTGGGTTTGTTTTATCAATTGTTGATGTTAATAAAGTAGGGACTGGATTAGTTGTTCATGGAGATGGGTCAGCTTATCATCCTGTAGAATTTGAAGTCTTAGTTTATAAACCAGAGTTATATGAAGTTGTTGAGGGAGAGGTTGTTGATGTTGTTGAATTTGGAGCTTTTGTAAGGTTAGGACCATTAGATGGTTTAGTCCATGTTTCTCAAATAATGGATGATTATGTGGTTTATGACCCAAAAAGAGAGGCAATAATAGGAAAAGAGAGTGGGAAGGTTATAGAAATTGGAGACATAGTTAGAGCAAGAATTGTTGCAGTAAGTTTAAGACCAGAAAGAAAGAGAGGTAGTAAAATAGCTTTAACCATGAGACAGCCATATTTAGGAAAAATTGAATGGATTGAAGAAGAGAAAAAGAAGAAAGAGAAGAATATGATGGTGAAATAATATGTTAAAGGCATGTTTAAAATGTAAATATCTTACTGAAGAAGATGAATGTCCTATATGTGGTTCTCCAACAAGTGAAAACTGGACAGGTTTATTAATTATTATTGACCCTAAAAAATCAGAAATTGCCAAAAAAATAAATATAGATTTTAAAGGGAAATTTGCTATAACTGTAAAAGAATAAAGGGATTAAAATGATTGTTTATGGTATTGGAGTAGGACCAGGAGATAAAGAATTAATAACCCTAAAATCTTTAAATATATTAAAAAAAGTTGATAAAATATTTGTTCCAATATCAAAAGAAGGAAAACCATCAGTTGCCTATGAAATTGTTAAGGATTATATTAAAGATAAAGAAGTTGAAACACTTCTATTTCCTATGATTAAATATAAAGAAAAATTAAAATATTATAGGGAAAAAGCAGCTGAAAAAATTTTAAAAGAAAATAAAGATGTTGCTGTTCTAACTCTTGGAGACCCTACTTTATATAGTACTTTCTCATATATTTGGAAAATTTTAGCAAAAAAAGGGGTTAAAGTTGAAATAATAAATGGAATCTCATCCATATTTTCAGCTGCTAAAGCATTAAATATGCCATTAGTAGAGGGTAATGAAAAATTATGTATTTTACCACATGGTAAAGATATTGAAAAGTATATTAATGATTTTGATACTATAATAGTAATGAAAACAAAAAACTTAAAAGATGTATTAAAAAAAATCAATAATAAAAATATAATTGTTGGATTAGTTAAAAGGGCTACATTTGAAGATGAAAAAATAGCTATTGGGAACATAGACAATATAAATTTTGATGAATTTTCTGACTATCTCTCTATAGCAATAATTAAAAGGATTAAAGATGATGATAATTAAAGATATACCTGAAGAATTTTTTAATGGATTATATTTATTTCCAACTCATAGAGAGAATATTTTAGAGGAGGGTGGTGAATTTTATTTTAACAAATTTCCAATATTTAGAGTATTGGGAACTCCAAACATTAAAAAGATAATTTTAAGATTAGCATTTTTATTAAAAGATAAATATTATTTAGTTAATAAAAATTCTGGATGGTTTGAAAATTTATTTAATTATATTGTAGAAAAAAAATATTTTAAAAAACATTATAGAGCTAAAAAGGCATGGTTTAAGGCTATAAAGGAGTTTTTTATCAATATCAAAAATTGGGATTTTTATAAAGTTAGAGGTAAGTTATTAGCTATATTAAAATCAATAAATCCAATTATTGTTTTGGATATTCATGACATTAGAAAATGGAACTATAAAAAGAGTTTTATAAGATTTGTTAAAGAACTAAGAAAAAATAATATAAGTGTTGTTCTAAGGTATCCTATAGAGTGCCATAAAGAAGTTTTAAAACATTTTCCTGAAGGAATAATAAATATTATTGGAGTTATTAGATACTTTGCTAAAAAACTTGGCTATTGTATTAGTAGAAAAGTAGCAGAACATCTTTATAATATAACAAATGGTAATTTAGAAGTAATTGAAATAATATTAAAACACTGTAAAAGGTAGTTAAAAACAATTAGAGAATTAAAAATTCCATGGCTTAAAATACTTCCCTACATAGTTGATAGAAAATATAAAAAGCTTGTTGAAATAGTTATTAAACTAAAAAGTTTTAAAATTGAAGATATTTATAACAAAGTAGATTTTAAATATATAACACTATATAAATACTTAAATGATTTATGTAATATGGGTATTTTAGCAAAATACAAAGTTAGAGGTAAGATTAGGTTTAAATTAAAGAAAAAAAATACTCCTAAGTTTATAGAATTATTGAGGAAATACAAAAAAAATAAATACAATTCTTTTATATCACTATTTCTGTTAGACTGCTGTATTTTCGAGTTTTCGAGTGATATATAGGAAATATTTCTATTTTAAGGTAAATGTTTTATTACTATTTTTTTGAAATTTAAAAACACTTGTGTATTGTTGATACATAAATATAATCACTTTTTAAATAAGGTTTTCGAGTTTTCGAATTGCATGTATGTATATGGTTAAGGGAAAGATATACAAAACACATAAACCAAAATTATCACAACAAAAATTTTTTATTAATTTTTGTTTTTGTACAATAAAAGAATTTTATAAAAAATTTATTTGTTAAATTAAAAAAATAAAATAAAATAAAAATTATAAAATATAATAATGTCAAATTATTATTTTTCACAAAAACAAAAAAATATTTGTTGACATTTTTATAAAATCTCTAAAATACTGTATTATCTAAACTAAAAAAGAGCATACTACTGCCTAAAATTTTTGTGATAATTTTTTTCTAAAAATTTTCTATATACACAACCGTGGCATATACATACATGCAACTCGAAAACTCGAAAATTATTAATTTATATTTTTCAATTTATTATATAGCTTTTTGGCGTAATCGATATGCTTACATGCCTCTTTTTTACATATACTACACCACCAAATATTCTGAGAATTCCTATATACCGTTCCTAAAAGGTTGTTATCATAGTCATAAAAGTAAAAAGTCACTCCCTTGAAGTTATCTTCTTCATACTCTATTCTAAATCCTAACTTGGCTAATGGGTAATGTTTAGTAGAAAACTTACTTTTCGAAAGTGTTTCGAAAACCTCACTAAAACTTAAATCAAATATTTCGGGCGCTAATCTTTTTAAAACTGCCACTCCTTTACCCGTTAGTGAATATAAAACTTTATGTTTGTTTCTTTCTCTTTTTACTACACCTAAAGCGTTACATAGTCTTAAAAACCCTGATGAGAGTCCTTTTGATATACCCAAATCTTTGGATAATTTTGTAGGAAATACTTGTCCGGTTATTACTAAATAGTGTAAAATGGCTTTTCTGAATATAGTTGATACGACCTCATATGGCAATCTTTCCATATTAATCACCAATTTTTATTTTTTTAATAAAATTTTATATTTTATCTTTACAGTTGCTCAATTATTTTTTCTTTTTATCATATAAATACCTTTAGATTCATATTATAATTTACTATCATAAATTTATGGATTTTTATTACTATGTTAATATTGAAAATAATTTTCAATTTTTTATAGATTTGATAAAACTCAACATAATTTCTAATATAAAATGATTTCTTTTTTTATTTTATTTTTATCTCAGATATTTTATACTTGTTATAACTATAATAAAATTTGATTCATAGTTTATATATTATAAAAATGTTAGATTCATGATAATTTATATTTACTTATGTATTTTTTATTCTCATGAGAAGAATTAAAAAAAACTTTATTTCATAAGAATAGTTTATATATTTATTGTAAAATTATTAAAGTTTATTTCTGAGGGATTATTAATATAAAATACAAAAAAATAAAATTATATTCACAATATTTTTAATGTAATAAAATTATATTCACGTTTTTAAAAGAAATAAAAAATTATTTTATAGATTTAAATTTAGTTAATTGACGAAATTCTAAAATAGAAAGTTTCTAATTTTCGAAGTGCATATATTCTAATTACGATAGTAATTTAGTGGTGAGTTTATGGACCCAATTGAATTTATACAAGAATCGGCAAGGTCGATAACAAACACTATGCATAAACTTAAATTAAAGTATAATCCATTTTCAGAAAAGCCTATTAGAGGAAACACAAAATTTTTTGTTGGAAGGGTTAGTGAGTTAAGAGAAATTGGAGAAATTTTAGGGTCAGCAATGCATGGTAGTGTTGCCAATGCAGCAATTGTAGGAACTAAAGGAATTGGTAAAAGTTCAATGCTTAATATTATATACTATGCTACAAAAAAACAAGGTCATTGGGTCGTAGAACTTACAGCATCACAAATAACTCCAAGACAGTTTTTAATCCAATTACTATACAATATTTTAACAGAAAATTTATTTACAATAAATGGAACAATAAAATCTGATTATTTGGAGTATTCCTCTAAAATAATTGATATGTACAAAAAATTAAACAACTATGGAGATAAAGTTCCTATACATTATCCAAGAGAGAGAATAGAGAGGGATTTAGAATTTTTAATTAATGAAGTTAAAGATAGGAATAAATTATGTATAATCTTAATAGATGAAGCTGACCAATTTGCTAAGAAAAGTTGTTTATCACTCTTACAATTTTTCCATTCTTTTTTATATGAAGAAGGAATATTAACATTCTTAGCAGGTTCTCCAACATTGATGGAAGACCTAACTAAAATATCTCCACCTATAAAGGATAGAATTCCAAAGATTATAAATATGCCTCCTCTTTCAACAGAAGAATCATATGACTTAATTAGGAGAAGATTAGAAGATGCTCATATAGAAGGGGCTGAAGAATTTGAACCATTTACTAGAGAGGCAATTGATAAAATTGTTGAATTATGTGATGGGATACCAAGAAAAATAATAATGACATGTTCAGAATCTATATCAATAGCTATAAAAAAGAACTTAAATAAAATAGATGAGAAAATTGTTAGTGAAGCAATACATTCTTTGGGAATAAGTATTGGACATCAGATTTTAAACCATTTAACTCCTGCTCAATCTGAAATTGTTAAGGCTATGGCAAAACTTGGAGGTAGTACAACAGTAACACAACTTTCAGAATATTTAAAAAAATCTCCTGGAACTATTGGAACACATCTTTCAGATATTTATGAAATGGGATATATTTATAAAGAAAGAAAAGGAAACAATGTTTATTATAGACTATCAAGAGAGTTAATTGATGTTTTATTAGGGGATAAAAATGAATTGGAAATGTGATATACAAAATATAGAACCAGATATAAAAATATCCTTAACAAAGGTTGGTATATCTAATTTAAAAAAACTTGTTAGAATAAAAAGAAATGGAAAAAGACCTATAATATTACTTCCAACCTTTGATGTTTCTGTTAATTTACCAAGTTCCCAAAAAGGAATACATATGTCAAGGCATCCAGAAGTTATAGAGGAAATAATTGATGAAGCATTAAAAATGGAGAGTTATGAAATGGAAACAATATGTGAGGAAATTGTTAAAAGATTGTTTAAGAAACATGAATATGCAAATAGGGCTGAGGTGTTAATGATTAGTGATTTTATGTTAGAAGAAAAGAGTCCAATCTCAAAAAAAATCTCTCAAGAAGTTCATAAAATAATTGGAGGGGCTAAAGGAATTAAAGAAAATGATAATTTAAAGATTACTAAAATAGTAGGAGCAGAAGTTGTTGGAATAACTGCATGCCCATGTGCTCAGAACTTAATAAAAGAAATATGTATTGAAAATTTAAAAAATAAAGGATTTAGTGATGAGGATATTTTAAAAATATTGGATAGTGTTATTTTTGCAACCCACAACCAAAGAGGAATTGGAAAAATAATTCTTGAAATTCCAGAAGATTATTATGTTGAGATTTTAGATATTATTAATATAATAAAAAATTCAATGAGTGCAGAAATTTATGGAATATTGAAGAGAGTAGATGAGGCATATGTTGTTAAAAAAAGCCATACTAACCCTAAATTTGTAGAGGATTGTGTTAGGGAAATGGCAAACAGAATTGTTAAAAAATTCAACCATCTACCAGATGAAACAAAAGTTCATATAAAACAGATAAATTTTGAGAGTATTCATAGGCATAATGCTTTTGCTGAAATAAATACTACCTTAGGAGAACTTAGAAAGGAACTATTATGAAGAAAGTTTTAGTAGTTGGAATAAATACAAGAGCAGTAGTAAATTCATTAAAGGAATTAGGATATTATGTTATATCAGTTTCCTATTACTGTCCAGAGGATTTAAAAGCTGATGAAAAATATTATTTTATTAATAAAGATAATCATGGTAATTTTTGGGAAAATTTTAATGAGAAGGATTTAATTAATAAAGCTGATGAATTAGCTGATGATGTTGATTATGTATTTATAACTTCAGGAGTTTTTGAAAATTACTATAAAAAAGTTAATTGGAATATAGTTGGAAATTCTCCAAAAACTATATATAACCTTAGTAATAAATTATATATTTATAAAAAACTCTATAATCTTGGTTATTTTGTTCCCACATATAAAAAAATAAATAGTTTTAAACAACTTATAAAATTCTTAGATGAGCATAAAAAGATTGTTTTAAAGCCATTAAATGGTAAGGGTGTTATTAAGATATCTTTAAATGATGAGCTAAATACTTTAAAAAAAAATATTTCTTTTCCAATATTAGCTCAGGAGTATATTCCAGGAGGCAGTTTTAGTATTAACTTTATTAACAATAGTTTTATAACATTTAATAAACAAATATTATTTAATGGAATCTATGCTGGGAATATTGTCCCTTATTCTCTCAAAAAGGAATTTATTAAAATATTTGAAGATTTAATAAACATATTTGATTTAAGAGGAATGAATGGTTTTGATTTCTTAATTAAGGATAATAATCCATATATTATAGATATAAATCCAAGAATTTTAGGAACTTATGACTCAATTGAAATATGTTCTAATCAAAATATTGCCTTGTCAATCTTAAAAAATCATCCTGTTAAACCTAAAAAAAGAATTATAAAGAGGGTAATCTTTGCAAAAAGTAGTGGAAAATATTATGTCCCAAGAATGAAATATTTTTATGATTTACCAAAAAATGGAGCAATAATAAGAAAAAATAATCCAATTACAACAATAATTACAGAAAATAAACATAAACTTCTAAAAGAAAAAATAAAAATGGAGATAATATGAAGTTAAATAAAGAAAAAATATATGAAATGCTTTCAGACCCATTAATTCAGGAGGTTTTATATAATATATTTGAAGGAGATGAAAAAGGATATGAGTTAATTGAAGTTATGCTTAGAAAAGGAGAAACTACTGAGGATGAACTTGCCAAAGAGTTGAATATAAAATTAAATACTCTGAGGAAATTATTATATAAGTTGTATGAGGCAAGATTAGTTGATTATAAAAAATGGAAAGAAGAAGATAGAAATTGGTTTTACTACACATGGAAACCAACATTAGAAAAATTACCTTACACAGCAAGAAAAAAAATAAATGAACTTTTAAAATCTCTAAAAGAAAAATTAGAATTTGAAAAAAATAACATATTTTTCTATTGTGATAAATGTAATATAAGATTTACATTTGATGAGGCTATGGATTATAACTTTATTTGTCCAAGCTGTGGGGCTATGTTAAAGGAGTTTGATAACTCTTCAATAATCAAAGAGTTAGAGGAATATATAAAATTTTTAGAAGAAGAATTAAAAAAAAACAAATTCTTAAATCAATGAGATTATGTTTTTTAGGGCTCTAAAACTATTAAAAGAATTATGTGATGAAGAAGTTGTAAAACACTGTTTAGCAGTTTCTGAATATGCCTATGAGTTATCATTAATAATAAAAAATAATGGTTATGATGTAGATACTAAACTTGTTAAAGTTGGAGCTTTATTACATGATATTGGAAGGAGTAAAACCCATACTATAGAGCATGGTATCATAGGAGGAATAATTTTAGAAGAATATGGATTTCCTAAGGAGATTGTTTTAATAGCAGAGAGACATATAGGAGCAGGATTAACTAAGAAGGAGGCTTTAAATTTTGGATTACCCTATAAGGATTATATTCCTATAACATTAGAGGAAAAAATAGTTGCTCATGCAGATAATTTAATTTTTGGTAATAAAAGAGTTGAAATTGATAAAGTAATAGAAAAATTTAAAAATAGAGGAGCAACAAGAGAAACAATTTTGAGGATATTAAAATTAAATGATGAAATAAATAGTTTATGTAAAGATAAATCCAGCTGCTTTATATAATCCGTAATATGCAATCATCCCAACAGTCATAGTTATTGCAGCAACTAAAAACATTCTTTCTAATTTAATTCCAAAAATGGCAATAGCCATTAAGCTTCCAATTATTGCAGTTCCGAATTCAACTATTTCCAAACCAACAGAGAATAACTTAGGATTTTGTAAGGTTCCTTTTCCAATTTCTGACATATATACAGAAATAGCTGAGATATATCCTCCAAGTAATCCACCAATTGCAGGAACTACTAAACATAAAATAACTATCCCAGTAGCAATTCCAGAGGCAGTTACACTTAACAACTGTCTTTTATATAAACTAAAGTTTTCAAGAGTTTTAGCTAAAATTCTTAAAGAATTTGCTAAATCTCCACCATACTTTTTATTTTCTATAATTATCCTTGTTAGCATTCTTAATATTAGAGAGTCATAAAAGCTTGAGACCAAGGTTATGGCTTCTTCAAATCTTAACTTTTGTTTTTCCATTAATAAAAGAACTTTATTAAATATTGGACTGACACCTTTTATATTACTTTTTACAACTTCCTCCAATGCTTCATTTATAGACCTTCCAGATTCTAATGTAATAATCATAATATATAATGCTTTAGGAATGTTTTTTTCTATTTTTTCTATTAAATTCTCATACCATATTTTAGGTAGTGAAAATGCAGCTCCAAGATATATAAAAATTAAAAACACAATTCCCCTTATACTTAATGAAAAATATAGTCCTAAAAATACACTAAATAATATAATTACTATTACAATAACCAAATACATATATTCATTAATATTTTTACCTGATTTTTTTAGGTATATAATATTTCTATATATTAAAAAATTGTATAACATTCCAAATAATTCTTTAATATCCATAAATTTATCACTCAATCTTTATTTTAACTAAAATACTAAATATTAGAGTTAGCATAGGGCCTATTTTTGTTAGTAATAAATTAAGTGTTGATATAACTCCTGCAACCCCTTGATTTGCCATCATTGTGGAAATTATCATACCACTAAATGGTAATATGATTCCAGTACCAAATGCAAGATTTCCTAAATTTTGAATCATAAATTTTGAAGAATCTAATTTTGCTAAGGATTCCCTTACAATCTCCTCATAAAATTTTTCTAATAATAAATCAAGATTTCCCTTATTATATCCAATAATTAATTGGTCATAAAATATTTTTAATAATGGAAACTCTGTTCTTTTCTTTGCTCTATTTAATGCTTCAACTATTGTATATCCAAAATTAATATCTTTTAATATTTCTTTAAATTCATAGTGTAGAATACCAAACTCTTTAGAAGAAGCAATTCTTCCAAAAGCTTCCATAATTGAAGCTCCAGCTCTAAGGATAGATATTATAAATATTGTAGTAAAAAGTATCTGTAATTTAATTTCCCCTTTAAATATTATAAGTTTTAACCTTGGATAAAAAATAGCCAATATTATTGTTATTACTCCAGCAAAAATTCCCTCAAATATTCCTCCTATAATATTATTACCTAAGGCATTAAAAAAAAACACTAAGAAAAATGCTATTAAGCTATAAAAAATAACAACTTTAAAATATTTTATTTCATCTTCATAACCAATATAGATTAATAGTCTTTTATCAAAAATTTTACGTTTTTTTAGTTCTTCAATTAGTGTTTTAATTGGTTTATCTACAATTTCATTAGAAAATAGTATCTCTTCAATTTCCTTATCTAATTCTTGAACACTTATATATTCTGTAGTAATTCTAAAAGTTTCAGCTTCTGTTTTTTTATTATCTTCTTTTAGATATTCTTTAATTTCTTTTAGTGTTTTAGGGTCTAAATAAATTATTCCAAATTTATATAATATTAGTTTTATCTTTAAAATAATCTTTTTTATGTTCATATTAAGCTCCTTTAAGTTTAGTTAATAAACCATCAGGATCTATTTGGTATTCTTTTATATAATGCCCTACATCTTCTAACTTATTTATGTTCTTTTCAAATAAATATTTTAATACTCTTTTTCTTCTTTCTATATCCATTAATAAGTCTTCTCTTTTAATTCCAGCAATATCACAAACCTCTTCTTCCCAAATACAAACTCCACGTCTTTCTAATGTATCTTTAAGTCCATTATATTCATATAATGTAGTTTTAGCAACCTCTCCTTTATCTCCTTTTACTATTTCGACAATTCCTAAAATTCTTCTTAATGTTTTTCCACCTCTCCTAATTCTCTGAATATTTATAATAAAATCTAAAGCTGATATCATAATTTCTGGAACATTCATAGGAGGACTTTTTAATCTTAATATTGCTTCATCAGCACTATTAGCATGTAAAGTTCCTGAACAATTTGAGACCATAAATCCTCCAGAACTTCCAGCTATATATGTATGGTTATCTTCAACAGTTAAATCATAAATATAGCCATTGTAATATATTGCTTCAACATTGACAACTTTATCCCAGAATATATTTGGAGTATTATAGTTATCATGACTCTCTGGTAGAGCTATTCTATCATTTATTTTAACAAATTCAGCATTTATTTCAAATATAATATTATTTTTTAATATATATACAGGATGGTCTTTAGTTAATGTTATTTTTCTTCCTGTTTTTGTTGTTATTCTAATCATTTCTCCAGAATATCTTTTTCTCCAAATTCTTGATATTAACTTATCTTCCATTTTTAATGTTGATTTATTAAAGCTTTTAATAAATATTTCTTTGTCAGCTATATTTACCCACTCAAATCCATTATTTTCTTTAATTGAATTTTCTCCCTTAAAAAATCTATCAAATTTATTAATATGGATGGTTTCTCCATTTGATAAGTAGATATTTTCATTTTTTGTTAATGCCCCATCATGTCCTGTATTCATAGCGACAAGTAATGAATACGCCTCCTCTCCTCTAACCTCCCCGACAAATATTCTATCTGGTCTCATCCTTAGAGCGTTTTTAATTAAATCGTTCATAGTAATTTCATATTCAGGCATTCCAGGCCTTGCCGGACGAGTAACCATTTTTATAACATGTTTATGTGGAATTTGAAGTTCTGGAGTATCTTCAATGGTTATAATCCTCTCATTGTACATGGCAAACATTGATAATATATTTAAAAGAGTTGTCTTTCCTGAACCAGTACCTCCAGCTATTAATGTATTTGCTGGTTTAGCTCCAAAATAACCCTCAACAGCTTGCCATAAGAATGCTGCAACATCGAGATTAAAAGTTCCATACTTAAGTAAATCTACAGCAGTTAATGGGGTTTTAGAAAATTTTCTTATAGTTAATGTAGCCCCATTTAATGTTATATCTGGTAGAGTTGCATTAACTCTACTACCATCAGGTAAAAACGCATCTAACATTGGAACTCTTGAGTCAATTGGCCTATTTACTAAGTTAGATATGCTTTCAATAATTCTATTAACTTCATTTCTATCTAAGACTATATTTGTTTCACACATCTGAAACTTTCTGTGGAAAACAAAGGCAGGCACATCATAACCATTAACCATGACTTCCTCAAGTAAATCATCATTTAAAGGAATCTCTAATAATCCTAATCTTCCAGATGTAAGATAAATAAACTTTGCCAAAGATTCAGGATAAGGAACTTTTAGGTTATATCTTGATAAAAAATCAATAGTATAATTTTTTATTTGTTGATATTCTATTAATCCCAATTCTCCAATTTGTATTTTTAATAAGTTTAGGTTTTCTTTTGAAAGATGGGATAATGCTTCATTTATATACTCAATTTCTGGGATATAATAAAATGTATCTCCATTTAATCTTTTAATAATAATCTCAAATTCTATTTCATCAACCTTTACATTATATTTATCCAAAATATACTCATTAAAGGTCTCTTCTTTTAGAATATCTTTTTCAATAATATCAATATTTTTTTTAAATATATCTAATTTCTTTTTAGGTGGTTTTTTTCCTCCTCCAAGTTTATCAAGAATACCCATATTCCCACTTATAAAGTAACATCAATATCTAAATGTTCAGTTAGTTCTTTATATCTATTTCTAATTGTTACTTCAGTAACTCCTGCAACTTCAGCAACTTCTCTTTGGGTTTTTCTACAACCTAATAAGACACTTGCAATATATATTGCAGCTGCTGCTACACCTGTAGGTCCTCTACCACTTGTTAAACCTTTTTCAGCTGCTTTTTTTAATATTTGTATGGCTTTACTTTCAACCTCTCCAGGTAGTCCAAGTTCAGAGGCAAATCTTGGAACATAGTCAATAGGACTTGTAGGAGTTAATTTTAAACCTAACTCTCTTGCTAAAAATCTGTAAGTTCTACCAATTTCTTTTCTATCAACTCTTGAAACTTCTGCTATTTCATCTAAAGTTCTTGGAACTTTACACATTCTACAAGCAGCATATATTGCAGCAGTAACTACTCCCTCAATACTTCTACCTCTAATTAATCCTTTTTCAACAGCATTTCTGTAAATTCTTGCAGCATGTTCATGAACATGTTTTGGAAGATTTAATTTAGATGCCAATCTTTCTAACTGGGATAGAGCAAAGGCTAAGTTTCTTTCTGAAGCATCATTAACTCTTAATCTTCTTTGCCATTTTCTTAATCTATATAATTGAGCTTTTTTATTTGCTGATATTTCTTTACCATAACTATCTTTATTTTTCCATGCAATAGATGTAGAGAGACCCTTATCATGAATAGTGTAGGTTATAGGAGCTCCAACTCTACATCTCTTTATTTTTTGTTCATGGTCAAATGCTCTCCATTCAGGCCCTTCATCAAAAAGATTTTCTTTAATAACACATCCACATACTTTACAAACAATTTCAGCCCTTTCATAATCTTTAATAATTTCTTTACTTCCACAAATAGGACAAACAATTTCTTCCTCATTATTTTCTTTTTTTTCTTCTTTTTTAAGTTGGAGAGATTCCATAAACATCACTTTTTATTTTTGAGATATACAAAATCAGGAATTATATTTTTATATGGTTTTATTTTTACATATGGATAATTTACAGGACCAAAAATATCCACAATTTTCCCAATTTTTTTATGTTTAAAATAAACATCTAACCCTACCCTTACATTACCTCTTCCTATTAAAAATCCTTTAGGAGTCTTATGGAGAATTTTTATTCTCAAAAAATCCCCTATATATCTTTTACGAAAACTATATATATATGTCATAATATGTTATATAAATAATTTTCTCAAAATTTATATGAATATATAATTATTTAATTATTAGAAAACTATTTATACAATAGACAAGAGACACAAATATTAAAATAGTAAGGAGTTGAAAATTTGATAAATAAAGGAGATAAAGTTAAGGTAGATTATATATTAGAAGTAGATGGAGAAGTTTTAGATACTTCTATAGAAGAAGTTGCTAAAAAATATAATATATATAGTGAAGATAGAGAATATAAACCCGTTGAGTTTGTTGTTGGAGAAGGTAATCTAATTGAAGGTTTTGAAGAGGCAGTTATTGGAATGGAAGTAGGTGAAGAAAAAACTGTAATTATTCCTCCAGAAAAAGGTTATGGAGAAAGAGATGAAGCTTTAATTCAAGAAATTCCTAAAGAAATGTTTAATGATGCTGATTTTGAACCAATGGAAGGAATGCATATTCTTGCAAATGGTATTCCTGCAAAAATAATTAAAGTAACTGACGATAAGGTTATTTTAGACTTTAATCATGAATTAGCTGGAAAAGAATTAAAGTTTATTATAAAAGTTGTAGATAAAGAATAAAAATTTTTAAAAAAATTAATTAAGGAAAGATTTATATATCCCTTTTTTAATTTAATCATTTTATTAGTTTATTGGGGGTGTGGTGTAGCCTGGTCTATCATCGGGGACTCCAGTTGCCTATAGGGCGCTGGACCACCCGGCAGGAGAAATCCCCGGACCTGGGTTCAAATCCCAGCACCCCCACCATTTTATTTTTTTTATGACTTTATATTTATTAATTTATATTAATTAAAAAGGTGTTATATTTTGGAGTTAGACATTGTTCTTAAAAATATTAAAAATCTTAAAAATCTCTTAAATAGTAAAGAAACATCTATTTTTATAGATAGTATATTAAAAGCTAACAGAATATTTATATTTGGAATTGGTAGAAGTGGATATGTTGGAAGATGTTTTGCCATGAGGCTAATGCATTTAGATTTTAGAGTTTTCTTTTTATCAGAAGCTCCTGCATATGAGAAGGATGATATCCTAATTATTATATCAAGAACTGGAAAATGTGAAACAATAACAAGTATAATTAAAAAAGCTAAGTTGATTAATAATAATATTATAGTAATAACTACCCCACAAAGTAAAATAAAAGATTTAGGAGGTATTTCAATAATTATTGATGTTGATAAAAATGAATATCTTCCTATGGGGACCTGTTTTGAACAGACTGTTTTAATATATTTGGATTTGATAATTTCTAAACTAATGAAAATATTAAATAAGAAGGAAAAAGATATAATAAAAAAACATAACAATTTATTATAGGTTGATAGTTATGGTAAAATTTGGTTGGGTATTAGCAGATGGAGATAATTGGGAAGAAAGAAAAGAGAAAGTAAAGATGGCTTTAGAGAGTTCAATCCCTGTTGTTGTTGCTAAACCAGAGGATATTAAGAAGATAAAAGAGTTAGGAAATATTAAAGTTGCTTCACATAGTTTGGATGCAGATATTGTTTTAATTTCTAAGAATGATAATATTGAGTTTTTGAAAGAAGCTAAGGAAAAAGGAAAAGAGACAGCTATATATATTCCAATTGAGAGTAAAGAGGATGAAGAATTTGCTTCAGAAGTTGCAAGATTTGGATTTATAGATTATATAATAATTGAAGGTAAAGATTGGAAAATAATACCTTTAGAAAATTTAATAGCTGATTTATTTAACAGGGATGTTAAAATTATAGCAAGTGTAAATAATCTTGAAGATGCAAAAACATCATATGAAATTTTAGAGAAAGGGACTGATGGTGTTCTTTTACAACCAAAAGATTTAGAAGATATAAAGGAATTATCTAAGATTATAGAGGATATTAATAAAGAAAAAATTAATTTGGATGTTGCAACAATAACAAAAGTTGAACCTATTGGTAGTGGGGACAGAGTTTGTATTGATACATGCTCATTAATGAAAATAGGAGAAGGAATGTTAATTGGCTCATATTCAAGGGGATTATTCTTAGTACATTCTGAAACTGTTGAAAATCCTTATGTTGAAACAAGACCATTCAGAGTTAATGCTGGCCCTGTTCATGCATATATATTAGTCCCTGGCAATAAAACAAAATATTTAAGTGAATTAAAAGCAGGAGATAAGGTTTTAATTGTTGATAAAGAGGGGAATGCAAGAGAGGCAATAGTAGGGAGAGTTAAAATAGAGAGAAGACCATTAATTTTAATTGAAGCTGAGTATAAAGGAGACATAATTAGAACAATATTACAAAATGCTGAAACTATAAGATTAGTAAATGAAAATGGAGAACCAGTATCAGTTGTTGATTTAAAACCAGGAGATAAAGTTTTAATAAAACCAGAAGAATACGCAAGACACTTTGGAATGGCTATTAAAGAAACAATAATTGAGAAATAAATATAATTTTTTATCTTTTATCTTTTAAAAATTTTTAATAATATATTATATGTGATGAAGATATGTATAGCCTAAAAAATTATCCTATAGAAATTTCGGAGTATGATAAGGATATAATTAATAAAATAAAAAATCTTAATTTTAATAATATAATCTATAAAAAATTAAAGGAATTATCTAAAGAGTATAACATAAAAATTATATATAAATCTGAGTCTACAACTGCTGCTATTGTATCTGATATTTGGCTTATTGTATTTAAAGCAACTTCAAAAATATGGATTGAAGTTTTTGATTATTTAATAATAAAAGAAAAAAATATTAACATATATGATTTAGAGGAATATAAAGATAAGAAAGTTAGCTATTTTGATATTCCCATACTCAACGATAGGGTAGTTTGTAATATTGAAGAGGAGTTAATATACTCAATGGTTGAGTTTGTCGTTGGATTATATATTCAGTTAAAATTTGAATTGGATGATGCTTTATATATGTCTAAGAAAGATTTAGAAAAAATAAAAAAGGAGATTTTTAGAATATTAAATAAGATGAAAGAAAATAATATTATAAAAAAATGGAGTTATGAGGAAGATATTAATGAAATAATTGTTTCTGGAGAAAAAAATAAGATAACTTTAAATTTAAGACCTTTTGGATTATATGTAGAGAATCAACTAACAGGAACAAGAAGCTTATATAAAAATAAAACCATATTTTATGAAACAATAATACAGGCAGTTTATATAGCTATTGAATTGTTATTATAGTCTTACATTTTGGACATATAACTCTTTTTCCAACTGTTTTAAAAGAATATTTACATTTTGGACATATGACTTTTTTTATATATTTATTTAAGTTATCTATGTTTATATTTATCATATAAGGTATTCACCTCAATAATTTTTATTTACTGTTAATAGGGATTAGTTATGAAATTTCATATTATAAAAAGAAAAGAAGAAACTATAAAAAATTTAAAGGAAAAAAGTAAAAGGTTTAGATTAAAATTTAGGGATAAAGTTATTAAAGAGTATTTTAAAAAAATGCCTTTAAATTTAAATAGATATCTAACAAACTTCTATACTGGGGGTATTATAAAAAAATATCCTGAGGATTTTATTGTTGAAGAAATAACTCCTGAAGGGATTATTTTAGAAGTAGGAAAATCTATTAAATTTAAAGATGTTGATAACTGGAAAGGAAATTTTATTCATTTTACACTCGAAAAAAAGAACTGGACAACATTAGATGCAATAGTTGAAATTGCTAAGAGAGTAGGAGTTTCAAGAAAACATTTTGGATTTGCTGGGAATAAGGATAAAGTTGCTATAACCACTCAAAGAGTTGGATGTTTTAATGTTAATCTTAACAAATTAAAAAATGTAAAAATAAAGAATATTGTTTTAAGAGACTTTCAAAAAACTAATAAAAAAATTAAACTTGGACATTTATGGGGTAATAGATTTACTATAAGAGTTAGGGAGCCAGAAGTTTTAGATAAATCTCTTTTAAAAAAAATTAAAAAAGAATATAAGATTTTTTTAAACTACTATGGAATTCAGAGATTTGGAGAAAAAAGACCAATAACTCATATTGTTGGAAAACTTATTTTGGAGAGAGATTGGGAAAATGCTTTTTATCTATACTGTGGAACTCCTCTACCTAATGATGATGAAAAATCAAAACTTGCAAGAAAGTTGGTAGATGAAGAAGATTTTAAAGAGGCATATAGAAAATACCCAAGAGTTTTTATTTATGAAAGAAAGATGATTAAAATTTACTTAAAAACTAACAGTTATAAAGAGGCATTTTTAGCATTACCACCATATTTAAGGTGTATGTTTGTCAATGCTTATCAATCCTATTTATTTAATGAAATAGTTAATAGAAGATATGAATATGGATTTAATAAATTAGAGGGGGATATATTAATCGATAATTTTCCATCAGCACCTTTATTTGGGTATAAGGTTAGATTTGCATCAGGAATTCAGGGAGAAATTGAGAGAGAAGTTTATGAAGAAGAAAACTTAAGTAAGGAAAAATTCAAAATTGATAAGTTTGGATACTTTCAGGGAGATAGGAGAGAAATGATACAAAAAATATATAATTTAGATTATTCAATAGATAGTAATAGTTACATATTAAGATTTTCCCTTAAAAAGGGATGTTATGCTACATCAGTATTAAGAGAACTATTAAGAAGGTGAAAAATATATGTTATGGGAAACATTAAAAACTTATCTATTATTGGCATTATTAACTGGATTGATATATGCAATTTGTTGGTTATTACATATTCCTCCATTTTTTGCTATAATAATAGCCCTTATCCCAAACATAATAGCATACTTTTTTTCTGACAAATTAGTTTTAGCTTCTTACAATGCAAAAATATTAGAAAGGGATGAACTTCCATGGCTTCATTCTATAGTTGAAAGAGTTGCAAGAAAGGCAGGAATTCCAAAACCTAAGGTTGCCTTAGTTCCTATAGCTACACCAAATGCCTTTGCTACTGGTAGAAATCCAGAGAATGCAGTAGTAGCAGTAACAGAGGGAATTTTAGAGTTGTTATCTCCTGAAGAATTGGAGGGAGTTATTGGACATGAAATAGGTCATATCATAAATAGAGATATTCTTATATCCACAATTGTTGCAACTTTGGCAGGAGCAATAACCTATATAGCAGAATGGTTTATGTGGTTTGGTTGGATGTTTAGAAGTGAAGAAGAGGATGGTAATCCATTAGAGTTTATTGGGACACTTTTATTAATTATCTTAGCCCCTATAGCAGCAACATTAATACAGTTTGCTATATCAAGACAGAGAGAGTTTTTAGCAGATGAAACTGGGGCAAAATTAACCCATCCATTATGGTTAGCCAATGCATTGGCAAAGTTAGAAAAGGGAGTTGAGTTATATCCACTTGAAAGAGGAAATCCAGCAACAGCACATTTATTTATAGTAAATCCATTTAGGTCAGACTTTATTGCTAAATTATTCTCAACACATCCTCCAACAGAAGAAAGAATTAAAAGATTATTGGAGTTAGCTAAAAAGATGGGGAGATACTAAAATGATAGTTAATGTAGATTTACATATACACTCTAAGTATTCTGGAGGAACATCTAAAGATATGAATTTAAGAAATATTATAAAATACAGTAAAATTAAAGGTCTTGATATTGTTGGAACGGGAGACTGTTTAAATCCAGAATATTTAAAGGAAATAAAAGAATTTAAAGATAAAAATATAATTTTAACTACTGAAGTAGAAGATAAAGATAGGGTACATCATCTTATTATTGTTCCAAATATAGAAAAAGCTGAAGAGTTAAGAGAGAGGTTTAAAAAATATTCTAAAGATATAGACAAAGAAGGAAGGCCAAAAATATACCTATCTGGAAGAGAAATTTTAGAGATTGTTAGAGAAGCAGATTCTTTAATAGGGCCAGCTCATGCATTTGTTCCTTGGACTTCAATATATAAGAGTTTTGACTCAATTTATCAATGTTATGAAAAAAAACCAGATTTTATTGAGTTAGGATTATCAGCAGATTCTGATATGGCAGATATGATTAAAGAACTTAGAGAGTTTGTATTTTTAAGTAATTCTGATGCACACTCTTATCATCCCCATAGGTTGGGAAGAGAATTTAATCAGTTAATAGTTGATAATATTGGAGGACTGGAGGATAACTTTGAAGAAATAAAAAGGGCAATAAAAAATAAAAAAGTTATAGCAAATTATGGATTAGACCCAAAACTTGGAAAATATCATTTAACTGCCTGTTCTAAATGTTATATAAAATTTAAGTTAGAGGATGCTAAAAAATTTAATTTTAAATGTCCTGAATGTGGAGGAAGAATAAAAAAAGGAGTTTATGATAGAGTTTTAGAGTTGAGTGATGGAAAAATAGAACATCCAAATTTTAGGGCTAAATATATTAAAATAATTCCATTAGCTGAGATTATTAGTTTAACTATTGGTAAGGGAATATTTACAAAATCTGTTCAAAGGATATGGGAGACATTTATTAACAAATATGGAAATGAAATAGATGTCTTAATAAATGCAGATATTAAAGAATTAAAAGAAATTCATGAAAGAGTTGGAGAAGCTATAAAATTGTTTAGAGAAGGTAAAATATATATTCTTCCAGGTGGTGGAGGAAAGTATGGAGAGATATCTTTCTATCCAATTAAAACAAATTATTATAAAGAAAAAATAACATTAGATAAATGGATAAACAAAAATATAAATTTATAAAATATAAGCTATATAATAGATAATGTATAAAATAACAAAAATATAAATTTATAAAATATAAGCTATATAATAGATAATGTATAAAATAATAGAAAAAATACATTCCTATTATTAATAATATTTTTTTAGGTGAATTGTTATGGAATGGCTTTTAGAGAGTAAGATAGTTAATACAGATATGTGTGCTAAATGTTCAGTATGTGCTATTGTATGTCCCAATAACATTGTAGATTTTAAAGATAGACCATACTTAAAAGAAGAATGTTTAAGAAAAGGGCATGGAATGTGTTTTGAGACATGTCCAAGAGTTTCTTCTGGAAAATATCAAATAAAAATTAGAGAAAACTTTAAGGAAGAATATTATTATGGAAAGGGTGATATTGAAGGGCAAGATGGTGGAGTTGTAAGTTCTTTTTTAAAGTATTTAATTGAGAATAATAAAATAGATGGGGCTATAGTTGTAGGAAAAAATGAATATTGGAAACCTGTTTCTATGATAGTTCAAACATCTGAGGATATAATAAAAGGAACTAAATCAAAATATACAGTTTCAACTCTTGAAGCTTTAAAAGAGGCTGGTAAATTAGGATTAAAAAAGGTTGCAGTTGTTGGATTACCTTGCCAAATTAATGGTTTAAGAAAGTTGAAATATTTTGCATATCTTAATAAACATGATTATGAACTTGGAAAAGATGGAAAACCAGTAAAATTGCCAAAAATAGAGTATTTAATTGGATTATTTTGTATGGAGAAATTTGAATATGAAAGCTTAAAAAAAGTTTTAGAAGATAGAGGAATTAATATTAAAGATGTCAAAAAATTTGATATTAAGAGAGGTAAATTTTTAGTTTATTTAGAGGATAGAGTTGAAGAATTTAAAATAGAGGAGTTTGAAGTTTGTAAAGGTTGTTTAATTTGTAGAGATTTTACTGCTGAACTTGCAGATGTTTCTGTTGGGTCTGTTGGTTCACCTGATGGTTATTCAACAGTTATTATAAGAACTAAAAAAGGAGAAGAAATAAAAAAGGCAATTGAATTATATGAAGGAGTTAATATTGAAAAAATTAAAAAATTAGAAGAGAAAAAACTTAAAAGATTTAAAAAAGAAGTTGAAAGAAGAAAAAACAATAATCTTCCAATATCATTTTATTGGGCAGCTGATTATCCAGGAGTTAAAAAAAGACCTGATGGAACATTCTTTATAAGATTAAGAGCAAAACCATCAGGATTTTATACATATGAAGATATAGAAAATGTTTTAAAGATAGCAAAAAAATATAATCTAAAAATAGAATTAACAAATAGAGACAGTTTTGAACTTCATAAGGCAAATGGTTATGATATTGAAGATATTATAAATGAACTTAAGTCTGTAGGATTATCTACTGGTTCAGAGGGGCCATTAGTTAGAAGTGTATTAGCATGTCCTGGAGCAAATAACTGTACAAATGGAAATATAGATACAACAGAGTTGGCTAAAATATTAAATGAAAAATTTAAAGAAAAACCAACACCTAATAAACTTAAAATTGCAATTAGTGGATGTCCTTCTGGATGTGTAAGGCCAGATATTCATGATATTGGAATTGTAGGAGTAAGATATCCAACAGTTTTAGAAGATAAGTGTAATGGATGTGGAAGATGCTTTGAAGTGTGTAAGCCAGAGTGTATATATATTAGAGGTTCAGTATCATACACAAATTACAATTTATGTGTTGGCTGTGGTAAGTGTATAGATAACTGTCCAAATGAAGCAAGAATAATAAAAGAAAATGGTTATATGGTGTATATTGGAGGAAAATCAGGAAGAGGAAGTATTATAGGAGTAAATACAAAAGTTAAAGATTTGGATGAATTAATAAAAATAATTGATGGAGTTATTTACTTATATAATAAATATTCTCAAAAACCACAAAGAGAGAGATTAGCCCATGTTATGAAGAGAGTTGGTTATAAGAACTTTTTAGATGAATTAAAAGAACTAATAAAAGAACAATAGCATTATAAAGCCTTTATTTAAATATTTTTATAACTAAAATAGCTGTTAATAAACTTTTTAAGAATTGAAATTTTAGACTTATTAAAAAGAAAAGTATTTATTTTATTTTTTAAAATTTTTATAATAATTTTTGATTTTTTAAGGTAATTGATATGGTAAATATTAAGAATGTAGTATTAAAAATAAAATCTTTAAAATTGGAAAATATTGAGGTTCCTAACTTTGATGAATATGAAATGTTTAAGATTAACAATATAGAAACATTTTTATCAATACTACCAAATAATAAAGTGTTTAAATATAAAGATAAATTTATGGATATCTTTTTTACATTAAAAGATGGGAAAATTTTTTATATTGATGCTAATGGTTTTAAAACATTATATGACTATATAGAAGCTAAGAATTTAGGCTTTGATGCAGAAGAATATTATATTTTTAAAAAATATTTTAATGATTTAGAGGAATATAAAAAATTTAAAAATTCAGGCTTTTCAGATGTTAAAGAATACTTTAAAGCTAAAAAATTGGGTTTTATAGGAAGTTATAGAAAATTAGTAGAGGAGAAAATTTTAGAACCTTTTGATGGCCTATATATACTTCATTATTTATTTAAAGGTTATAGAGAAAGTACCATTATTAATAATGATTGTGATGTATATAAATTTTGTATTAAGAACAATTTTAAAGATTTTAATACTTTTTTAGAGGCAATTAAAAATGGTTTTGGTAATTATGATGAATATATTGATGCTCTAAAAAGAGGATTCACTAATGCCTATGATTATAACGATGCCCTTTTTTTAGGATTTGAATGTGCTAAGGATTATTATATAGCTAAGGAGTTAGGAATTCACTCATATAAAGAATATGAAGAATATAAAGAATTAAAATATCTATGTGAAATTTTCAAATTAGAGACATTTGAAGAAGGATACTTAATAAAATATCTTTTATCTTTAAATTTTGGAGATAAAATTAGTTTGGATTCTCTATATAATCACTTAGAAGAAAAAAGAAATATTATAAGCCTTAAAAAGAAAGTAAATAATAATTTATTTTTTAATACAACCAGACCACTATGGTATTCAACAAAGTTTTACAGTAAGGAGGTTTTAGATAAATATCTTGAATATAGTTTAGTTATAAAATTCTTGGGAATTTATGAAGATAAAATATTTTATAAAGTGCTAACAAACAATCCAAAAAATATGTTAGTTCTATTAGATTTAACAGATTTTGAAAATCTTGAAAATAAAAAAATAATTAGTATATTAGAAAATATTAAAGAAATTGGATTTGAAAATTTTCTTATAATTGTCAATGAATCAATAGACATAGATTTTAATTTAGAAGGGTTTTTAAATGTTATTTCCTCAATACCTATAAGAAAAGTTTTTTCTCTTTTAATAGACAATCTTAATTTAATTATATTAACAAATAAAAATATTGATGCAAAATATACATATATAATTAAATTATCTGAAAATATGGACTTTGAGAAAAGTATTCTTAAAGAAATATATAATGAGATTTCTGTAAGAAGAATTGAAAATTTAAAAAAGATGATAAATTATGAAAAGTCCAGCTAAAGCAATACTTTTTGGAGAGCATGCAGTTGTTTATGGATATAGAGCTATATCCATGGCCATAAACCTTTACTCTTATGTCAACATTAAAGAGAGTAATGACATAACACTATACTTACATAATCTAAATAAATCATTAACTATTAACTTAGAGGAACTTAAAACAATAAATCCTCTAAAATTTGGAGATTTTAAATATTCCCTTATGGCTATAAAAAAGGTTTATGAGTATTTAGATATAAATAATGGAATTTTTACAGAAATATCTTCACAAATTCCTGTTAGTTGTGGATTAGGTAGTTCTGCATCTATTACCCTCTCCTTAATTAGAGGAATATCTAATTTTTTTGGATACTCATTAACTGATGATGAGATTGCTGAACTTGGTTATCAAGTGGAAAAGGAAGTCCAAGGAAAAGCAAGTAGAACAGATACAGCAACTATAACCTATAAGGGAACCTTAGAAATAAAAAAAAACAAAATGAAAAAAATAAACAATGATTTGTTAAAAAGTTGTAAATTTTTGGTGGTATTTGTAGAGAACAGAAAAAAAGGAACATCTGAAATAATAAAAGACGTGGCTAAATGTAAGGATAAGGATATTATTTTTAAAGAAATTGATGCACTTATTGATGAATTTTATAATATTGATGATAAAAGAATCTTAGGTAATTTAATGTATAGAAATCATTTACTATTAAAAAAACTTAACATATCTACACCAAAAATTGATAAGATTGTTGAAATTGGAAATATATATGGTTATGGTGCTAAATTAACTGGTGCTGGGGGAGGAGGGTGTGTTTTAATTTTAGTTGATGAAAGTAGAGAAAAAGAGTTAATAAATAGATTAATTAATGAGAATGTTAAAATATTTGACTGTAAGGTGGTATATTGAAGATTACAAAACTTCATGGAGCTGGAGGCAGTGTAATGCAGGAATTAATAAAAGATATTATTTTAAATAATTTAACATTAAAAAGAGCCGGAACTTTAGGTTTGGATGATTTAGATGATTCATCAACAATAAATATACTTAACAATGAAATAGCCATTACAACAGATAGTTATACTGTAAAACCAATATTTTTTAGAGGAGGGGATATTGGGAGGTTATCTATTTCAGGAACAGTTAATGATTTGTCTGTTGTTGGAGCTAAACCATTAGCATTGACTCTCTCATTTATAATTCCTGAAGGATTTGACTCAAGTGTTTTAGAAAAAATTATGAAGTCAATAAATGACACATCTCTAGAGGCAGATGTTCCAATTATAACTGGAGATACTAAGGTTAGTGATGGAGTTGATGATATTATAATTAACACCTCTGGAGTTGGAATAGTTAAAAAATTATGTAAGGACAGTAATATTAAAGAGGGAGATGCTATTATCATATCTGGAAACATTGCAGAGCATGGATTAGCAATATTATTAGAAAGGGAAGGTTTTGAGTTTGATATAAATATAAAATCTGATGTAGCTCCATTAAATAAAATGATTGAACCAATTTTAGACTATAATGTTCATGCAATGAAGGACCCAACAAGGGGAGGTTTAGCAAATGCTTTAAATGAATTATCTGAGAAAAGTGGAATTGGAATAACAATTTATGAAGATAAAATACCAATTAGTGAGGAAGTTAAAGGAATATGTGATATTCTTGGCTTAGATCCATTAATTATTGCAAATGAGGGAAAGGTGATTATAGCTGTTGATAAAAAAGATGCAAATGATGTTTTAGAAATATTGAGAGAACATAAATATGGAAAAAATGCAGAAATTATTGGATATGCTACAAAAGAACATAAGGGTGTTTTATTAGATACAGGAATAGGAAAAAGAATTATAGACCCACCAATTGGTGACCCAATACCAAGAGTTTGCTGAGGGAGATATTATGATAGTTGAAAAAGTTGAGGAATATTTAGACAAAATTGAAAAAAATAAAGATTTGAATGCTTTTTTAGAAATTAATAAAAATATTATAAATGAAGCTAAAAAGTTAGAAAAAGATGAAAAAGCAAAGAAAAAACCATTATATGGGAAGATAGTAGCTATAAAAGCAAATATCAATGTTGAAGGTTTTGTAATATCTTGTGCTTCTAAAACTTTAGAAAATTATATTGCTCCTTACAATGCGACAGTTGTTGAAAAACTAAAAGAAGCTGGAGCTTTGATAATTGGAATAACAAATATGGATGAATTTGCTTGTGGAAGTAGTGGGGAGACTTCTTATTTTGGTCCAACAAAAAATCCGGTTGCTAAGGATAGAATCCCAGGAGGTTCTTCAAGTGGTAGTGCTGCAGCAGTTGCAGCAGATTTATGTGACTTTTCATTAGGTTCAGATACTGGAGGGAGTATAAGAAATCCAGCATCTCATTGTGGAGTTGTTGGATTTAAACCAAGTTATGGAGTAGTTAGTAGATATGGATTAGCAGATTTAGCTATGAGTTTGGACCAAATTGGACCTTTAACAAAAAACTCAGAAGATATCTTAAATATTATGAATATTATTAAAGGAGAAGATTAAAAAGATACAACAACAGTTAATATTCCTGATATAGAAAAGAAAGATATGAAATTTAAAATTGGAGTTGTTGAAGAGTTTTTAAATGTAGCAGATAAAAAAATAAGAGAAATAATAGAAAAAAGTATTGAAATTTTTAAAGATATTGGCTGTGAAATAGAATATCTTAACTATCCTTATGTAGATTTAGCACTACCAACATACTACTTAATTAACTATGTTGAATTTTTCTCAGCAACAAGAAGATATGATGGTAGAAGGTATGGATATAGGATAGAAGAGGTATGTGGAGAAGAGGTTTTAAGAAGAATAACTATAGGTTCCTTAATTAGTCAAAAAGAGTATAGTGGAAAATATTATAAAAAGGCATTAAAAGCAAGGAATTTAATGAGAAAAGAAATGAGTAGAATATTAAAGGATATTGATGTTATTTTAGCTCCAACTGTTCCAAAACTACCTCATAAACTTGGAGAAAAATTAACTCCTATAGAAATGTATAGTTATGATGTTTTAACTGTTATTGCCAATTTATGTGGTCTTCCTGCAGGGACAGTTAAAGCTGGAGAAATAAATGGAATTCCAGTAGGCTTACAAATAATGGCTAAACCATTTGAGGATTATAAAGTTATTAATGCAATGATTAAATTTGAAGAGTTGATAAAATGAAAATCTTTATATCCAGTGACCCAGGAATTGGAAAAACAACATTAGTTGAAAAATTGGCAAATAAACTTAAAGAAATGGGCTATAGTGTGGGAGGATTTATAACAAAAGAAATTAGAAAAGATAATAAAAGAGTTGGATTTAAAATGGTTGATTTGGAGACTGGAGAAGAGAAATTATTAGCATATGTTGGAGAAGGAAAGATAAAAGTTGGTAAATATAAGGTGTTTATTGAAAATCTTGAAACTTTTGGACTAAATTGCTTAGAAAGAGCTAAAGATAAGGATGTAATAATAGTTGATGAACTTGGAGAAATGGAATTTAAAAGTGAAAAATTTAGAGAAAAAATATATGATTTATTAAAACTTGATAAACCACAAATCTACACCCTACATAGAAACTATGTCTCTGAGTTTAAAGATTATGGTAAAGTTTATTATTTAACATTAAGTAATAGAGATGAAGTTTATAAAATAATATTAGAGAAAATCTTAGAAGTTCTAAAAAATAAAAAATAATAATCTTTAAATTATGTAGGGAATTTTATGCTAAGTATCAGAAAATTAATAACAATATCTGACTATATTACTTTATTAAGTGTTATTTTTAGTTTTTTAGGACTTATTTTATATATTCCCAATCTTATTTATTTATCAATTATTTTTGATTCTTTAGATGGGTATGTTGCCAGGAAAACAAATACTGTTAGTGAGTTTGGAGCTAATTTAGATAGTTTGGCAGATGCTATAAGTTTTGGTTTAGTTCCTGCATATTTTTTATATAACTCTTCTTTAATCTCAATATTTGCAGGTCTCTTTTTCTTACTATGTGGTATTTTAAGATTGGCAAGATTTAATATAATTAAATCAAATGAATTTATTGGTCTACCTATTCCAGCAGGTGCCTTAATTTTAGTTTCTTCTATACAACTCTTTGGAAAGTTATCTATAATATTTGCCTTTATATTAGGATTCCTTATGATTAGTGATATAAGATATCCTAAATTTAAAAATAAATTAGGTATTGTAATTTTTTTATTGGCAATAGTTTTAGCTATTTTTAATATTCCTCATTTGGCATTTATTGTTGGAGTTGCATATGTAATTTATGGGATGATAAGATGAACATATCTATTATTTTAGTTGAACCAAAATACTCTGGGAATGTAGGGAGTATATGTAGGGTTATGAAAAATTTTGATTTTTATGATTTAAGAATTGTAGGGAGTAGAGAAATAATAAATGATGAAGCAAAAATGATGGCAATGCATGCAAGAGATATATTAGAATCTGCAAAATTTTATAACAATTTTGATGAAGCAATTGAAGATTTAGATTTTATTATTGCTACTTCAGGAGCAAGAGGTGGAGATAGAAATTTAAAAAGAGTTCCAATAACACCAAAAGAGTTAGCAGATAAAATATACTCTATTAATGGAAATATAGGGATAGTTTTTGGAAGAGAAGATGATGGTTTAAGAAATGAGGAAGTTGAAAAATGTGACCTTCTTTTATCTATTCCAACATCTAAAAAATATCCAATAATGAACTTATCCCATGCTGTTGCTGTTGTGCTTTATGAATTGTATTGTAAAAAAATAAATAACAAATTTGAAGATATAAATATAAGGGAAGCATCAAAAGAAGATAAAGAACTACTAATAAAAAAATTTAATGAATTTATAGATAAAAAAAATCTTCCAGAACATAAAAAAAGATTATGTAAGATTATTTTTAAAAGATTAGTAAATAGGGCTTTTATAACTGGAAAAGAAGCCTGGACATTAATGAGTGCTTTTAAGTAAATTTGTCATTATTTATCATCATGATTTTTCATGAACAAATATCTATAAATATTAGTTTTTTAAAATAATAATCAATAAAAAAATTAGTAGTGATACTTTATGAAGGCCAATATAAAGAAAGATATTTTAAGAGCATATAGAAGTACAATAGCTAAAATACTTGGGTATATATTGGCATTTATGATTATCTTAACAATTGTATCAGTTATACTATCATAAAGTAAATAAATTGATTTTTTAATTACTCTTTTTGTTTTTATTTTTTTAATTTATTTTTTAAAAAATATTAATATTTAGGGATTATAAAATTATTTTTTACTTATTTTTTACATTTTTTCTAATCCACACATCTTTCTTAATTTTTTACCAACTTTTTCAATTAAATGTTCTTTTTCTAATCTTCTCAAAGCATTTAAATGTGGTTTTCCAGCAATATTTTCTAATCTCCATTCTGTTGCAAATCTTCCATCTTGGATTTCTTTTAATATCTCTTTCATTGCTTTTCTTGACTCTTCATTTATAACTCTCTGTCTTCTTGTTAAGCCACCATATTCGGCAGTATTAGATACGTTTTCCCACATCCCTTGTAATCCTTTTTGATAAATTAAATCAACAATTAACTTTAACTCATGACATGTCTCGAAATATGCCATCTCTGGGCTATATCCTGCTTCAACTAATGTCTCAAATGCAGCCTTAATAAGTTCTGTTACTCCTCCACATAATACTACTTGCTCTCCAAATAAATCTGTCTCTGTTTCTTCTTTAAATATGGTTTTTATAACTCCTACTCTTGTTAAACCTATTCCTTTTGCCATTCCTAATGCTATATCTAAAGCATTTCCAGTATAATCTTGTTCAACTGCTACTAATCCAGGTACTCCAAAACCATCTAAATATGTCTTTCTAACCATAGCTCCAGGAGATTTTGGAGCAACCATTGTAACATTTACATTTTCAGGAGGAACAATTAAACCATAGTGAATATTATAACCATGGGAAAAGCTTAAAGTTTTACCTTCAGTTAAATATGGCTCTATCTTTTTTTTATAAACAGTTGGCTGGACCTCATCAGGGATTAAGAGGTGTATAATATCTGCCTCTTTTGCTGCCTCTTCAATAGTTAAAACTTTGTGTCCATCATTTAATGCTTTTTTCCATGATGCTCCTTCTGGTCTTAATCCAACAATAACATTAAGCCCACTGTCTTTCATATTTAATGACTGAGCTCTTCCTTGACTACCATATCCAATAACTGCTATAACCTTATCTTTAACAGCATCATAAGTTACATCGTTGTCATAAAAGATTTTCAAACTCTCACCTTGAAGATTTTTAATATTTTATTTTTTATTAATATTATAAAAAGGGGTTTATAAATCTCTTGGGTCTGTAAGTTCTCCTTTAACAGCACATGCTGCTGCAGTTATAGGAGATGCTAAATAAATCTCTGCATTTAAAGAACCTTGTCTTCCTTTAAAGTTTCTGTTAGATGTAGAAACACAAACTTCTCCATCTCCTAATACTCCATATAAAGACCCCATACAGGCAGAACATGATGGATTTGTTACAACACATCCATATTTTAAAAATTTCTCAATAATTCCAGCTTTTAATGCTTTTAGATATTCTTCTCTTGAAGCAGGAGTTACTATAACTCTAACATTATCTGCTATTCCACCAGCTTTTTCTATAACTTCAATAGCCATTTTTAAGTCCTCAAATCTTCCATTTGTACAACTTCCTATAAATACCTGGTCTATTGGTTTTCCTGCAACTTCCCTACATTGCTTAACATTATCTACATTGTGAGGACATGCAAAAACTGGCTCTATCTTATCTGCTTCTATTTCATAAACTTCTTCAAATTCTGCATCTTCATCTCCTTTTATAACTTCAAATTTTCTCTCAGTGTTATGCTTTTTCATAGCATCTTTTACATACTGTATTGTTTTTTCATCAGGTTCAATAATTCCTGTCTTACCTCCCATTTCTATTGCCATATTTGTCATTGTCATTCTTGAGGAAATGCTCATATTTTTTACTGTTTCTCCACCAAATTGACAAGCTTTATATGTAGCCCCATCTACACCAACTTCTCCAATTATTGATAAAATAACATCTTTTGATGTAACATATGGTTTAAGCTCTCCTGTAATATTGAAATATAAAGTTTCTGGAACTTTAAACCAAAGTTCTCCAGTAGTAAATACATATGCCATATCAGTTGAACCAATTCCTGTAGAAAATGCACCTAAAGCTCCATGTGTGCATGTGTGTGAATCAGCTCCAACAATAACCTCACCTGGGGCAATATGTCCCTTTTCTGGAAGAACTTGATGACATACACCCTCTCTAATATCATAGAAATATTTTATATTATGCTTCTTAACGAAATTTCTCATTAATATATGATTATTAGCTGCTGTTATACTATCAGCAGGAACTTGATGGTCAAATAAAATAACTATTTTCTCATTATCCCAAACTTTATTAATTCCATACTCCTCTAAAACTTTAACAGTTAATGGTCCAGTGATATCATGAACCATAGCTCTATCTATTTTAGCCATAACTATATCTCCAGGAGAAACCTCTTTTTTTCCAGATGCTTTAGCTAATATTTTCTCAACAATAGTCATTCCCATATTCTCACCTTGGTTATATAATATAATTTTAATGTAGTTAGGTTAAATACTTAAAAAATAGAAAAGATATATAAAAATATCTCACTTATTTCATTTTAATACTTCTAAAATTTTAAAGTGGTGAAAAAAATGTTTTTAGGAAATGATACTTTAACAGTTGATAATGGTAGAGTTAAAATAGATGGTTATGATGTTATAGACCTTGCAGAGAAGTATGGAACACCTCTTTATATTATTTCAGAGGAACAAATTAAAATAAACTGTGAAAAATATTTTAATGCTTTTAAAAATTATAAAAAAGAGTTCATTTTAGCCTATGCCTATAAGGCAAATTCTAACTTAGCTATAACAAAATTATTATCTAAACTTGGAGCAGGAGCTGATGTAGTTAGTGGTGGAGAGTTGTATATTGCTAAGTTATCAAATGTTGATAGGGATAAGATTGTATTTAATGGTAACTGTAAAACATTGGAAGAGATTATAATGGGTGTTGAGAGTGAAATTAGAGCTTTTAATGTAGATTCTATTTCTGAGTTGTTAATGATTAATGATATTGCTAAAAAATTAGGAAAAGTTGCCAATGTGGCTTTTAGAGTAAATCCAGATATTGACCCAAAAACTCACCCTAAAATATCAACTGGCTTAAAAAAGAGTAAATTTGGACTACCAACAGATTTGGCAATCAAAGCTATAAAACTTGCCAATGACTTAGAAAATGTTAATTTTGTAGGATTACATTGCCATATTGGTTCTCAGATAACTGATATATCTCCATTTATTGAAGAAACTAAAAAAATGATGGAATTTATAGTAAAATTAAAAGAGGAAAATATTGAAGTTAGAGATTTAAACTTAGGTGGTGGTTTAGGAATACCATATGAAAAGGATAAAAAAATTCCAACTGTTGATGACTATGCAAATGCCATAATTAATACAATATATGAATTTGAAGATAAGGTAGAGATTCCTAACCTTATATTAGAGCCAGGTAGGAGCATTGTAGGAACAGCTGGATATTTAATAACTAAGGTTCATCATATTAAAGAAACATCATGTAAGTGGGTTATGGTTGATGCTGGGATGAATGATATGCTTAGACCTGCTATGTATGATGCATGTCATCATATAATAAATGCTAAAGTTAAAGATAAAAAAGAGGTTGTTAGTATAGCAGGAGGATTATGTGAAAGTAGTGATATTTTTGGAAGGGATAGAGAGCTTGATGAGGTAGAAGTTGGAGACATTTTAGTTATCTTTGATGTTGGGGCTTATGGTATAAGTATGGCAAACAACTACAATGCAAGAGGAAGGCCAAGAATGATTTTAACCTCTAAAAAAGGAACCTTTATAATAAGAGAAAAAGAAACTTATGCAGATTTAATATCTAAAGATTTAGTACCTCCACATCTTTTATAAAATTTTATTTTTTTTAATAATAACTCTTTTATATAAATTAGGTTATTATAGTAAGTTAATATAATGAATAATTTTGTGAAAATTATGTATATTGTCAGTATGGGAGTGGATATATTTGATAATGATGTTGAAGCAGATAAAGAAATAGTAAAAAAAATAGATAACTCATTAAAAGAGCTTAAAAAATATAATATTTTAAGTAGAGTCTCTAATATTACAGGAGATGATATTGTCATCACTTCCTTAATCCATGAAACTCTTTTAGAAAAGCATAATAAATTGGTTTATGATATTTTATATAAATATGCTAAAAATTTTGATGACTTAAAGGGAGTCTCAAAAAATAAGGATGATGCTAAAGAAGGAATTTCTTATACCTATACTAAGGCAATATCTAAATATGGGGATGCTATTATTGTTGCTTTTGATACATATGGAGGGGAAAGTTTAGTTAATGACATGGCCCTATATGTTGAAACTATATCTAAAAAACTTGGATATAATGCTACTTCTTCAGTTAATAAAAAAGAAATTGAAGGACTTGGTTATGTTGGAGATGAAACTGATGACCCTGTTGTTGTTATTCCAGTTAAAGAGTTAGAAGATATAAAAAAACTTTCTTGTGTAATATTTGGAGCCCTGTTAAGTTTTGATAATCTTTATTTTATAAAAAATGGAGATAAAATTGAGATTCTTCCACCTGGAGTTGTATATACAATGAGTGCATTTTTAAATGGTAATATAATTGATTTGTATAATGGAATTAAAAGAAGATTTAACTTTTTAGATTAACAACCACATATATATTCTTTCTCAAAATCAAACACTAACTCTTTTTCATTTCCATCAGTAATATATAATTTTCTTTCTTTTTTTACTTCTCCACAAATTTCAGCTGTTATATTAACATCTTCAAAAACCTTTTTTAACTCTTTAAAATTTTCCTCAGTTGTTGTTAAAACAAAACCACTACCTGGATATACCTTTAACCAATGTACTAAATCTATATCTTCTGGCTTAGGAATCTTGTAAATATTTACTATTCCCCCCTTATTTGATGCCTCTAATAGCATTCCTAAGGTTCCAATAGCTCCTGGATTACTTATATCCTTACAGGAGTTTGCTAATCTATTTTCAGCAATATAGACCATGGCCTCCAACTGTGCTTTAATTAACTTCCTTGGTTTCATTGTAGTAGTGTCCCAATTTAATGGAAATGATTTATAAATTCTACCATCTAAATCATAGGCAAACACAATCTTATCCCCTACCCTTGCAGTGTCACTTCTTAGTAGTTTATCTCTTTTAGCTATTCCTGTTATTGCAACATCTAAAACATTACATGCTCCGTCAGGGTGTGTATGTCCTCCTACCATAGGAATACTAAACTTTTTTATACCATCTTTTACTCCTCTTAAAACTTCCATACAGACATTTTTATCTTTTATAGTTAAGATATTTGTCATTCCTATTGGTTTCCCCCCCATTGCCGCAATATCCATACAATTAACTAAAACAGAGCAATATCCTGCCCACCAAGGATCTTTTTCTAATAATTTACCCCAAATACCATCTGCTGCTAATAATATAGCAGTTTCATTATCTATACCAATAGCTGCTGCATCATCTCCATAATCAACAATAATATCAAATTCATAATCATCATATAAAATTTCCAAATTTTTTATAATATCTTTTATAGCCCTTTTTCGTATAACTCCTTCAAAGTTTTTTATCTAATTGACTATATGTTTTAGCATACTCTTTCCCTATTATGTTTTAAATAAAAGAATTAGAAAAATATTAAAAATAAATTCTTTAAAAATATTTCTAAATTTTATTTTTATGAATTTAATAACCACCCCAATTATTAAATCTAATAATTCTTTATTATCAATGAAAAAATTACTCCTAATAAGAATGCAAAAATTGGGGCAAATATCCACCATAAAATAACTTTTTTTAAAATCTTAAACTTTATTGTCTTAATACCTTTAGTTAATCCAACTCCAACAATTCCTCCAACAATTGCATAAGTTGTTGAAACAGGTAGTCCTAAATAAGTGAATAATAAAACCGAAACACCTCCTGAAAATTGTGCAATAAATGCTGTCGAAGTTGATAAATTTGTTATCTTAGTTAATGTTTCTGATATATTTTTTCCAAATAATGCTCCAAGACTAATACACAATCCACCTATTAAATACAATGTTAGAGAAGTAGTATATAATCCTAAAATTGTAGGTAGGTCGTTACTTCCAAGATTAAAGGCTATTAATCCTGAAGATAGGAGTAGCATAATTTTAATAAAATTTATCTTTTTTAGTAAGGGTAGAGAAAGATTTTCATATATAATATATAATATATAGGCCATTATTAAAGCTAATAAAGGAGATAATATCCAACTTAGTATAATATTAAAAATTATACTATAATTAACTTTTTCAAATCCTAACCCAGCAAGTGATGATATTATTAATGTATGAATAGATATTGGAACTCTTAAATAATTAGAAACAACTAATATAAGAGTTGTTATGGTTAAAGATAAAAATGGATATGTGGAAATAGAATTTACAGTTTTTCCTACTTTATAAGCAAAAAATGTTCCTAAAATAACAAAAAATGAGAATAATAATACTAACCTTTTATAGCTAAATTTACATCCATATGCTAATCCAATGTCATTGGCAGAGTTGTTAATTCCTAATATAAAAAGAAGAATATATGCTAAAAGAATCTCTATGTTATCACACATTTAAATATATTATTTGTAATTCATCAGCAATATCTTCAATTAAATCACTTATTTTTACAATATTTCCAATAAAATCACTTATTATTTTACCTTCCCAAAAAGTTTTAACTTCAATGTTTATAATATTTTTATATATTTTATTGAAATAAATTATATCAATATCTTTTTCTCTTTTTTTAATTTCTCTTATAGGATTATTTATATCTCCACCTTCAACAAATATATCAATAATTTGTTTTAAATAATAATACATCTCTTCAGTTATATTAAGAATCTCATTAATTCTTTCCTCAAAATATAATTTATTAGCTAACTCTAATAGTAGTGAGGCATGTTTTATATTATCCAAGGTCTCATCTAAAAGTTCAACAGCTTTAGATAAATTTCCTCTAATATTTGGAAGAAATGCTTTTTCTAAGCGTATCTTTATATCTTTAGTTATTAAATCACCTTTTTCTTCTAATATTATAATGTTATTAACTATTTTAGTATTTTTTCTATTTTTCATAAACTCTTTTAATAAATTGAGCTCCACTACTCCCAAATCTATCAGTTCCTTAAATTTATTTAATATATATTGCTCATCAGAATTTACAAAGAGGAACATAATTATCAACTAACTAATATTTAAGAGTACAATAAATAATAAATAAGAAATAATAAATAAAGTTTTATAATGAAAGTATTTGAATAGAATATATAATAAAGAATATTGTGAGGGGTTGAAATGGAGAATGAAAAGATAACTGTATCAGTTATAAAGGCAGATGTTGGAGGATTATGTGGGCATACATTAGCCCCAGAGGAGTTATTGGAAGCATGTGAAGCAGTTTTAGAGGAGGCAGTAGATGAGATATTAATTGATTATTATGTTACAAGATGTGGAGATGATATTGATTTAATTATGACTCATAAATTAGGATGTGACAATGAAAAAGTTCATGGTTTAGCTTGGAAGGCCTTTGAAGAGGCCACAAAAATAGCCAAAGAATTAAAACTTTATGGTGCTGGACAGGATTTATTAGCAGATAGTTTTTCAGGAAATGTTAGAGGTTTAGGTCCAGGATGTGCAGAAATGGAATTTATTGAAAGGAAAAGTGAGCCAATTGTTATTTTCTGTTGTGATAAAACTGACCCAACAGCATTTAATTATCCATTGTTTAAGATGTTTGCAGACCCGTTTAATACAGCAGGTTTAGTTTTTGACCCATCAATGATATCTGGATTTAAATTTGAGGTCCATGATATTATAGGACATAAAAAGGTTTTCTTAGAAACTCCTGAAGAAATGTATATGTTATTAGCTTTAATAGGAGATTATGAAAGATATGCAATAAAAAGAATTTTCAGAAGAAAAGATAATGAAATTGCTGCTGTTGTAAGTACTGAAAAACTTAATTATATTGCAGGAGAATATGTTGGTAAAGATGACCCTGTAGCAATAGTTAGAGCTCAAAGTGGATTTCCAGCAGTAGGAGAAGTTTTAGAGCCATTTGCTAATCCTCATTTTGTTCCTGGATGGATGAGAGGAAGCCATTGGGGGCCATTAATGCCAGTTGGAGAAGATGATGCTATCCCAACAAGATTTGATGGACCTCCAAGAATTATGGCTTTAGGATTCCAGTTAAGTAATGGTATGCTAATAGGACCAAATGATTTATTTGAAGATAAAGGATTTGATAAGGCTAGAGAAAAAGCTTTCGAAATGGCTGATATAATAAGAAGAATGGGACCATTCCAACCACATAGATTACCATCTGGAATGATGGAATATACAACAGTTCCAAAAGTTTTAAAAGCATTAGAAGATAGATTTATTCCCTTGGAAGAATCAGAAAAATTAAAAGAAGGTAGTCAAAAAAGAGAAAATAGGGATGATGTAGAATAATCTTAATTATTTATTTTTTTATTATTTTTTAATATAAAATAAATGTGAAAAAATATGCCAAAGATGGTTATACTTCCAAAAATGGTTCTAGCTTTAGGAGGTTATATTAGGGAAACTGTTTTTCCATACAAAGATGAGGATATTAAACCCTTTCCTTATAGAAATGTTATTGTTGGAAATCCTCTTGATGAACCAGTTAAAATAGAAGTTCCTGTCTATGATGAAAGTTGGATAGAAGAACATAAAAAATTAGGGCTAATTATTGTAACTGTTGATGAAGATGATGATTTTGTAGGATTGTTTAATATGGTTAAAAATAAGGTGCTAAAAAAATGAAGAAGATTAAAGGAGTTATTTTTGATTTAGATGATACTTTATATAACTCCTCAGAATTTGTTAATATTGCCAGAAGAGAAGCAGTTAAATCTATGATTGATGCTGGTTTAAATATTAATTTTGATAAGGCTATGGAAATATTAAATAGAATTATTAAAGATAAGGGTTCTAATTATGGGAAACATTTTGATGACTTAGTTAAGGCAATTTTAGGAAGATATGAACCAAAAATTATAGCTACAGGGATAATAACATATCATAATGTTAAAGTAGCCTTATTAAGGCCTTATCCATATACAATAAAAACATTATTAGAACTTAAAAATTTTGGTTTAAAGTTAGGGGTATTAACTGATGGATTGGCAATTAAGCAATGGGAAAAATTGATTAGACTAGGAATTCATCCATTTTTTGATGATGTTATAACATCTGAAGAGTTTGGATTGGGAAAACCACATTTAGAGTTTTTTAAATATGGATTAGATAGATTAAACTTAAATCCAGAAGAAACTATTTATGTTGGAGATAGAGTAGATAAAGATATTCAACCTGCTAAAGAACTTGGGATGATTACAGTTAGAATATTAAAAGGAAAATATAAAAATATGAAGGATGATGTTAGTGATTACCAAATAAAAAATATATATGAACTTATTGATATTATTAAAAAATTGGGAGGGAATAAATGAGAATTTTAAAGTTGTTTATTTCCTTTTTTACAAGGTTTTATATTCATGTTGATAATTTTGATTTAAAAGAAATTGGAAAAAATTTTCATTTTATTATTGTTATTGGTTATATTTATGGATTTCTTTCTTTATTTTTTGGAAAATTATTTTTGTTTTTAAAGCTTCCAGATATATTAGTTGGAGTAATTATTTTATTTATCTTAGAGTACTTTAATAGTTTTCAGCACTTTGATGGACTTTTAGATTTTGGAGATGGCTGGATGTCTTTTAATAATAAAATAGAAGCTTTAAAAGATAAATATATTGGTGTTGGAGCCTTTGCTTTTGGTTTTTTTATAACTTTAATATCTGCTATTTCATATGGCTATTTATTAGCTAAAAATATTTTTATGTTGTTAGTTATAGAGGTTTTATGTAGATTAGGAGTTCTAAGTTGTGCAACTTTTGGAAATCATTTAAAAGAGGGTAGTGGTAAGTATATTGTAAAATATTGTAATGAGAAAAATCTTACAATAGGATTAATTTTTACATTGCCATTATTAATTTTTGGATATTATTCCTCTTTGGGAATATTGTTATCTATATTTATTGGCTTTTATATGTCAAAAATATCAAGAAACTTATTTGGAGGTGTTAATGGGGATATCTTAGGAGCTACTAATGAAATATGTAGAGCAGTTCTTTCTTTAGTTTTTTTAATAATTTTAAATTTTTAAAATGAAAATATAAAATAAATTAATTATAAAAATAAAATTTATATATTAAATAGATAATTTTAATTTACTAAAATAAAAATGTGATATTATATGGGATTTTTACAAATTATTGGTAAAAAGGGATGTATAGAAATTTTATTTTGTATAAGGGATAATATTAACTCTTTTAGTAATATAAGAAATTCATTAATAATTGCAAAAGGTTTAACACTTAGTACAAGAACTTTATCAGAAAGATTATATGAACTTGAAAAAGAGGAACTTATTAAAAAGAAAAATGGAAAATACTATTTGACAAAAAAGGGAGTTGAGGCTATAGAGATAATTGAAAATATTTTACAGTGGGAAAAAAGATGGGAAGAAACTAAATTTCCTAAAATTATTTTTGGTATGTTAGGAGATAAAGAGAGGGGAGAACAATGAAAATATTAACATTTGCCATAGCAAAAGGTGGAACTGGAAAAACTTTAATAACGTCAAATGTAGCTGCTGCATTATCAGAAAGAAATAAAAAAGTTTTATTAATAGATGCTGATGCAGGCTCAAAATCTTTAACATACCTTTTAAATGTTACTCCTAAAAATACTCTTTTAAAGGTATATAATGAAAATAAACCAATTTCAGAAGCTATAACAAAAACATATATTCCCAATGTTGATTTACTTACTATTGGTGATAATCTATCTAATTATATGGGTTTAGATTTAGATGTTTTAGATAAATTAAATAACTTAAATTATGACTATATTATTATTGATGCTCCATCAACATCTTCAGGAGTAGAGACATATCTTTCTCTTGGCTTGTCAGATTATTTTATTCCAATATTGGATTATACTGCTTTCTCCCCAAGCTTACAAGGGGCTATAAATACCATAGTTATAGGTAAAAATTATTTAGAGGCTGAGCCTGTAGGATTTATAATTAACAAAGCTGAAAATATTCCTGAGACTGTTATTAAAGATATTGAAAAAATTTTAAATTTAAAATGTTTAGTAATTATTCCAAAAATGTTGGTGTTGGAACAAGCTTATGAGAGAAAAATAATCTCTTACTTAGATAAAAATGTTGAACTTAGTAATTATATTAATATAGTAGTTGATTATTTAGAGAGTTTAAAGGATATTAAATATAGAAAACTACCTAAAGTATTAGATAAAATTAAAGAAAGTGCAATATTTTAGGGAGAGTAAATGAAGTTGGTAGTTATTGATTTTGATAGTACCTTAATAAAAAATGAAACTATTGATGAGATTGCTAAAGAGGCCAAAAAAGAAAAAGAAATTAAAAAAATAACAAAATTGGCTATGGAAGGGAAATTAGATTATAAAGAATCTTTAAAAGAGAGAATAAAAATATTAAAGGGCTTAGAAAAGGAAAAAATAGAGAATGCCATAAAAAGATTAGAACTAACAGAAGGAGCAAGAGAAACAATAGAAGAACTAAAAAAAAGAGGTTATAAAATAGCGGTTGTTAGTGGTGGGTTTGATATTGCAATTAAAAAATTTAAAGATTTAGGAATTGATTATATCTTTGCCAATCAACTAATTTTTAATAATGGTAAGTTGGAAGATGTTAGAGAGATAGTTATTGATAAGGGAGAGATTATAGATAAACTAAAAGATATTTTAAAAATTGATAAAAAGGATATTATTGTTGTTGGAGATGGAGCAAATGATATAGGTATGTTTAAAAAAGCAGGTTTAAGAATTGCCTTCTGTGCAAAGCCAATTTTAAAAAAAGAAGCTGATATATGTATAGAAAAGAGAGATTTAAGGGAGATACTAAAATATTTATGATTTCTTTTTAATTATATTATTGGCAAACTCTAAAATATTCTCTGAAACTACAAACTTGGAGTTATTTTTAAGAACTTCATTGGCAACTTCTAAAGCTTTGTATAGTTGTGCCTCATCCTTAAAGTATTCTCTTGCTGCTTCAGCAACAATTTTTATAGCCTTCGCTCTACCTTCTGCTTCAATTCTTAAACTTTCAGCAATTCCCTCAGCTTTTAATATTCTACTTTGTTTTTCTCCTTCAGCTTCTAATATAGCAGCTCTTTTTAATCTTTCTGCTTTCATTTGTTGAGCCATGGCATTTTTTATATCTTCTGGAGGGTCTATTTCTTTAACCTCTACTTTTTCTACTCTTACACCCCAAATATCTGTTTCTTTATCTAAAATTTCCAAAAGTTTAGAGTTAATATACTCCCTTTTGTTTAAAACTTCATCCAACTCCATACTTCCAATAATTGCCCTTAAAGTAGTTTGGGCTAAGTTAATTATTGCATATTCATAATTTTCAACTTCTAATAATGCCTTTTCTACATCTATAACTCTATAGTAGATAACTGCATCAACTTTAACAACAGCATTATCTTTAGTAATCATTTCTTGAGGGGGAATGTCTGTAACTCTTGTCCTTAAATCAACTTTTACAGGAACATCTAAAAAAGGAATAATAATATTTACTCCTGGCCTAAGTTTTCCTACAACTTTACCTAATCTAAATATAAGTCCTCCTTCATATTGCTTAACAATAACTATTGCCTTAATTAAAATAAATAATACAATAATACCAAGAATAAGCCATATTATCATAATTAATCCACCTTTTTAACAATTAAATGAACTCCTTCAAATCCAATAACTTTAACCTTATCTCCTTTTTTTATTTCTTTGTCCTCAGAAGTAGCATGCCAAATTTCATTTCCTATCTTTATTTTTCCATATCCTTCCTTAAAATCATCTATTGCTTTTCCAACTTTGCCAATTAACCTCTCTGCTCCCACTAAGTATTTATCTTTAGAAGAATAAACTAATCTATTTAAAATAATGATTGTTAATACTCCTGCTATAATAGCAGTAAAAAATGCTAAATTTGGAAAAATAATTAAGAATATTCCATAAATCACTAAAGCAATTCCTAAGGCAGGAAAATATAGCCCAGGAAATATTGACTCTAATAAAATAATAATAAATCCAAGAATTATAAATATCTCTCCAAGATTTAACATATCTATCTATTGAATATCTTATATTTAAATATTATTTATATCTATCCCATATATTCTAATTTTATTAATTGAAATTATTCTATTAAATTTATAAATTTTTAGATTATAAAAAACTTTTATATATTTTTTCTTAGAATTTATCATTATTAATAATGATAGATGATAGTTATGGACTTTCAAACAGCTTCATTTTTAACTGCAGGGATATTAATAGTTATTGGACTTTATGGAGTTTTCTTTGTTGATAACATTATTAAAAAAATTATAGCCCTTGAAATATTAGGAAGTGGAGTAAATCTAACTTTAATATCTATATGTTATAATAAATATATTCCTATAAAATTGCCAAATATGGTAAATTTTGCTCAATATTCTGCATATCCATTAACTCAAGCATTGGTTTTAACAAACATTGTTATAGAGGCTTCAATGCTTGCAATAATGCTTGGAGTTTCTATAATTCTATATAAAAAATATAAAACATTAAAATGTTCAGTTATATTAAAAGAGGATTGAGAATATGGCTATGAATTTATTGCCTGTAATTGTATTATTTCCTATCACAATGGCATTAATTTTAAATTTACTACATGAAAATGAAAAGTTAGTTAAGTACTTAACATATATTTTATCTCTTATCTTAATATTTCTTCCTTTTATTGGTAGTTTTGGATATTATTACTTTGGTGGGCATGGTGTCATTAATGGTTATACAACAGGAATAGCCTATTTTTATAATGTTGGAAAACAGGTTTTATTATTAATTTTATCTTTTATTGTTTCTATTTCTTTAATAACTGGTATGGGTGAAAAATTTAAAAACAATATGTTTGTTGTCTTAACACTAATGGGATATGCTGGAATATCTGCTATTATATTATCTGATGATTTGTTTAATTTGTATGTATTTTTTGAAATTGTTTCAATGGTTCAGGCAGGTTTAGTTTTTCTTTCTGGAACAGAGGAAAGTTATAAAGCTGGATTAAGATATCTTTTAATTGGGGTAGTTGCAGGTTCATTAATGCTCTTAGGAATTACTATTATTATTGCAATAACTGGCTCATTAAATATCTCTGATATTAAATATTATATATTAGATAGTCCTTTAGCATATGTAGGTTCAATATTATTAATCATTGGCTTGGCTTATAGTTCAGGAATACCTCCCTTTCATAATATTAAGGTAGATTTATATTCCAGAGCAAAAGGATTTATTTCTGCTGTTTTACAAACATATTCTAAGTTTATTTTTGTAGCATTATCTATAATAATAATTAAAATTTTCTCAGGACTGTCATTTTTCTCATCTTTAAAGGGAATATTAATAGCTCTTTCAGTCATATCTATGGTATTTGGGACAGTATTAGCAATTTTAGAGGATGATTATAAAAGATTATTGGCATATTCTTCAATAAGTCATTTAGGTTTTGTAGGAATTGGAATTGCTTTATCTTCTCCATTGGCAATATTAGCAGGAATATTTCATGCTATAAACAGTGTTGTCTTTAAATCTGGATTATTCCTAAGTGCTTATATAGTTAGTAATATTAGAGGTCCTAAATTACTTAATTTAGGTGGATTAATAAAATATATTCCATTTACAGCTTTCTTTACTCTACTTCTTATTTTTTCAGCTGTTGGAGTTCCACCATTTGGTGGTTATGTAAGTAAGCTCCTTCTAATAAGAGAGATTATGCCACAATTTCCTGAAATTGCAGGATTAATGATTTTAATAAGTGTTGGGTCCTTTGTTTATCTTATGAAAGCATTTTATTTAATTTTTTTAGCTCCTAATAAAGAAGATTATAATGATATAAGATATCCTAAGGTAGCATACTATTCACTTGTTATATTGTCTTTATTGTCATTAATTTTGGGAATATTTTCAAATATTATATTAAATAAATTATTTACTCTGGTGAAAATTTGAAAGAATTTGAAAAAAGAACTGGAGATATGTTATTATATTTATCTTTTATATTTGGAGCAATTTCCTTAGGAAAAATGTATGGTGTAAGTTTAATGACATTCTTTGGATTATTTGCATTAGGGTTGGCATTATCATTTAAATCTATTGTTATGAACTTCAAAAAAGAAAATTCCAATGCTATTAATTGTCAATTGTTTTGGATATCTATATTTTTTGGAGTACTTGCCTTTATAATGATGCTACTAAAGTGAGAACATGAACCCAAAAAGAGATTTAGCAATAACATTATCCTTTTTAATTTTTGGAGCAAATATAATTTATTATTTAATGCAAATAAAAGTAAATCCAGGAGTTAATATAATCTATTTAAAAAATTATATAGTTCCTAACTATGTTACAGCTATATTGTTTGATTGGAGAGGATATGATACACTTGGAGAATGTTTGGTTTTAATAGTTGCAGTTATGATTTCTTGGATAATATTTGGAAAGTCATTATATGATAATAGCTTTTTAAAAGAACTTTTTAAAGCTCCAGAAGTTGGGGAATATATAACCCTCCAAAGATGGGGAGAATTTACATTAGCTATAAAATATTTGTCTCTTCCATTGAGTATATTTTTAGTTGGTTTAGGAATAGTTACTATATTAGGAGGACATATAACTCCAGGAGGAGGTTTTCAAGGAGGTGCTTTAATAGCTGCAAGTTTTATACTTTCTATTATAGCCTTTGGTTCTAATAGTCCCCTATGGTTTGACCATCCATTTTTAGAGAAACTTGAAACCTTGGGGGCTTTGGCTTATATAATAATTGGTTTTTTAGGAATGATTATTGGAGGATATTATTTATTTAATTTTAAAACAATCTTTGGATTAGATATATTCCCTGGACCTATTGCTGCTGGGATTATTCCATATTTAAATATTGCTGTTGGTTTAAAAGTGCTGGCAAGTTTATCAACTGCTATATATCTCTTATCCTGTGAAAAGGTAATTATTGAAAGAATTGAAAAATCTGATGAAATATTAAAGTGAGATATATGATAGTAGATTATTTTTATCCTTCAATTTTGGCATTTCTTATTGGAGTATTGATAGGATATAGATATAGAATTAAGTTAAACCACTTTTTTGGGTATATAATAATATCCTTAATCATCGCTAAATTTTTAGGTGCTTTTCCATATTATCCATTTCCATTATCTTTTGAATTTTTATTTTCTATTTTGGGAATTTTTGTTGGAAATAAATTAAAGAGGGATAATTAATGATTATAACAATTTTAGATAGATGTAATCCAGAAGAGTGTAATCATGAATGTTTAAAATCATGCCCTACAAAAGCTATAAAGATAATAAATAATAAGGCATTTTCATGTTTAACTTGTGGAGAATGTTATAAAATTTGTCCAAATAAAGCTATAAAAAAAAATAGTTTTGGAGGGTATTATGTAGATAGAAGAAGATGTAATGGTTGTGGATTATGTAAAGAGGTTTGTCCAATAAATATTATTGAAATGGTTGAAATAAATAAAAGAAAATTTCCCCTTGTAATATGTTCAATGTGTTCTCTCTGTATTACAAAATGTCCAAAAAATGCTAAAGTAAGTTCTTATGAGATAATAAATTTAAAAAGAGATGCTTTAACTGAAAGATATTTAAAAGCTTTAGAAAAGTCATTTAATTTAAAAATTGGTGAAAAAAAGGATATTAAAATTGCTGAAAAAATTGTTAGAAAATCAATAAAAATAAATAAAGATAATTGTATTGGATGTTTAAGATGTTCTTACTTATGTCCAAGAGAAACAATAATACCCACAACTATAGAAAGTTGTACATTATGTAACTTATGTGGTGAAAGATGCCCAAAAGATGCTATTTATAATGGAAGAGTTGATAATGAGAAATGTGTTTTATGTTTTGAATGTATTAAAATATGTCCTAACAATGCCCTAAAAGTAGATAATTTTAAAATTGTTAAAAGTCTTAAAAATAAAACTCTAAAACCAATAACATACTGTATAAATTGTGGATTATGTGCTGAATATTGTGAATATAATGCTCTAATCTTTGAAGATGGAAAATTATTTTTTAGTTATGATTTATGTAAAAAATGTTTAGAATGTGTAAAAGCCTGCCCAAATGATGTAAGATATCTTAAAAATGATAATGTTATTGGAGGTTGCTCTCTTTGTGAGATTTGTATAAATAATTGTCCTAAAAATGCTATAGAGATAGTGAATATAAAATTGAAAAAAATAGTTGATGAAAATTGTATTTTGTGTGGAACTTGTTCTAATGTTTGTCCAAAAGATGCAATAATTATTGATAGATATGAAAAAGCTATTTTATTTACAGATAATTGTATTGCTTGTGAATCATGTTCTATTCATTGTCCAAGAGATGTAATTCCAAATACTACAGGATATAAAAAAGTTGTTGATAAAAATAGAAGTTTTATAAGAACTGATGAAGATATTTGTATAAAATGTGGCTTATGTGATTTTGTTTGTCCTCAAAATTGTATTAGTATGGGAAATATTGATATAAAAAAATGTGAATTTTGTGGAGCATGTTATAATATCTGTCCAACTAATGCAATATATTTACATAGAAAATGGATTCCAAAAAATAAAGTTAATTAAATTTTATTTTTGGTGTGGGAGCTATAGCCCGCCTTCTGTAATTTCGGTGGCATTCGGCTAAGCGGCTTAACGCCTTGCACCCCTGGGCAGGGGAGAGGCCCGTTTCACCGGCTCCCTGGAAATTCTCAATTTTTTTTATCATCGACATCCTTCCAGGGCCGTGTCGTTTCTGTTGCCTCTCCCAACCCCTCTCGGGGTATCTGCCCCTAAAATGGGGTGGGCGGAACTTCCTCCCTCCAAAAATGGAGGGATAGCCACCAGCTCCCTCACCAAATTAATTGATAAAATAAAAATAATAAATGTAATATTCTAAAATAAAAAGTGGCCGGCGGCGTCGCCCCTTTCCCGCCAAACGGCAGTACTCGGGGCATCGCTGGGAGGCTTAACTTCCGAGTTCGGAATGGGTTCGGGTGTGGCCCTCCCGCTATGGCCGCCGTGCCGAAATAAATGGTGGGCCGTGCATAAACCCCTACATCCCTTCAGTGCCCGGACACCCTGCTGGGCCTCGGGCACTTAGTACCGGCGGGCTGAACGCCTCGCCTTATCGGCTCGGCGCTTACACCCCCGGCCTATCAACCCGCTCTTCTAGCGGTGCCCTTATGGCCGCCTCTTTTCGGGGAGGGTTTCGGGCTTAGATGCCTTCAGCCCTTATCCCTTAGCGCGTAGCTGCCCGGCTGTGCCCTGTCGGACAACCGGTACACCAGAGGCGCCGGCGGCTCGTTCCTCTCGTACTAGAGCCACCTTCCCCTCAGGCGGCCAACACCCCCAGCAGATAGCAACCAACCTGTCTCACGACGGTTTAAACCCAGCTCACGATCCCCTTTAATGGGCGAACAGCCCCACCCTTGGGCCCTGCTGCAGGCCCAGGATGGGAAGAGCCGACATCGATGTAGCAAGCCGCGGGGTCGATATGGGCTCTTGCCCGCGACAACTCTGTTATCCCCGGGGTAGCTTTTCTGTTATCCCTGGCCCCCATCGGTGAGGCACAGGGGTTCGCTAGGCCCGGCTTTCGCCTCGTGGTTGGCCTCTTTTACCAACCACGTCAGGCCGGCTTTTGCCCTTACACTCAACGGCGGAGTTCTGACCCGCCTGAGCCGACCTTTGGGCGCCCGTGTTACCCTTTCGCGGGCGTGCCGCCCCAGCCAAACCGCCCACCCGGCGTTGTCCCCCGCCCTCCCGGGGCGGGGTTAGGCCTCCGGGCGGGGGTGGGTGGTGTTTCATGGCCGCCTCCCCCTCCCCCGGAGAGGAGGGCTCATCGGCTCCCACCTACGCTACGCACCCCCGCCCGGAGGCCAGCGCCGGGCTGCGGTAAAGCTCCACGGGGTCTTCTCTCCCTGCGGGGGGTTGCCGGACTGTGCACCGGCTCTGGGGGTTCACGGGGCCCCGGGCCGGGACAGTGGGGACCTCGTTGACCCGTTCATGCGCGCCGGAACTTACCCGGCAAGGCATTTGGCTACCTTAAGAGAGTCAGGGTTACTCCCGGCCTTCAGCGGCGCTTCGCCGGGTTGGACCCCGGTTTCACGGACCGCCAGTGGCCAGGGCTCACCCCCCGTACACACCCTTTCGGGCTTGCGGGGAGCTATGTTTTTGTTAAACAGTCAGG
>JAJRSC010000004.1 GCA_024278985.1 archaeon | reverse complement strand
GTTACGCACTCTTTAAAGGATGGCTGCTTCTAAGCCAACCTCCCCGCTGTCTTAGGCCGGGGACACCCTTCTCATTTACACTTAGCCGGCACTTAGGGGCCTTAACCCGGGTCTGGGTTGTTCCCCTCTCGGACGTACGGCTTACCCGTACGCCCTCACTCGGGGGCTTCGGCGATGACGGGTTCGGAGTTGGACTGGGTGCCGAGGGCTCTCGCCCCCTAAACACCCAATCCGTAGCTCTACCCCGCCATCTACCTAACCCCCGGCTGACCTGCGAGTCATTTCGGGGGGAACCAGCTATCTCCGGGCTCGATTGGCATTTCACCCCTAGACCGGGGTCAGAGGAGCACTTTGCATTGTAACACCCCTGCGGGCCTCCACCCCACATTTGGGGGGCTTCACCCTGCCCCGGCCTAGATCGCCCGGTTTCGGGTCGTACAGGTGTGGCTTCGGGCCCTTAAGACCCCGCCCCTCGCCCACAAGGGGCTGCGGGCTTGTCGGTTTCCCTACGCCTTCGGCCTTTAAGGCCTTAGACTCGCCACACCTGTACACTCCCCGGCCCGTTTTTCGAAACGGACGGCACGACCCCGGCATACCCCTCCTCGTACTCCTCCCTCGCGGGAGTTTCCTTCGGAGGGGTTACCTTGAGGGCCGTGCCATTCTGTCCCCACCTGGTTTCAGGCTCTTTTCACCCCCCGTTAGGGGTGCTTTTCAGCTTTCCCTCACGGTACTAGTGCGCTATCGGTCTCGGGACGTATTTAGAGTTGGAGCCTAATGTCCCCCAGCTTCCCGCGCGATATCCAACGCGCGGTACTCAGGAAATCCCCCAAACCCTCAACCGGTTACGCCTACGGGGCTTTCACCCTCTATGGCGGGCCATTCCAGGCCACTTCGGCTTCCCGGTGAGGGTCTTATGGGGGATTCCTGCAACCCCACATCTCCCACTCCTTAACGGAGTGGGATTCAGTTTGCTCTGTGCCGCTTTCCCTCGCCGGTACTCACGGCATCCCGATTGGTTTCTTTTCCTGCGGGTACTCGGATGTTTCTTTTCCCCGCGTTCTCGCTCCCTAACGGGAGCGCCCCAAATGGGGCAGGAAGTCCCATTCGGGAATCCCGGGATCCAAGGCTGCCTGCGCCTCCCCCGGGCTTATCGCAGCTTGCCACGCCCTTCGTCGGCGCCCGAGCCGAGCCATCCACCAGGTGGGATACTGGCCCAGCAGAGTGTCCGGATTTCACCGGGATGTAGGGGCTTATGCACGGCCCTCATGTTTAATCAGGCCCTTCACCCACAACTTATAAAGTTGTGGGCTGCATGAAAATAGTGGACCCGGTGGGATTTGAACCCACGGCCTCCGGCTTGCAAGGCCGGCGCTCTCCCAGCTGAGCTACGGGCCCACTACTACGGCAAGCCCGCGACCTGGGATTTAGGTGCCTCTTATATCCATATACCAGCCCCAAAATTTTTTCTCGGGAGGTGATCCAGCCGCAGGTTCCCCTACGGCTACCTTGTTACGACTTCGCCCCCCTCGCCGAACCCAGGTTCGACCCCGCCCGTTTAGGACGAGGCCTCACCTGGGCTCGACTCGGGTGGCGTGACGGGCGGTGTGTGCAAGGAGCAGGGACGCATTCACCGCGCCATGGTGAGGCGCGATTACTACGGATTCCGGCTTCACGAGGGCGAGTTACAGCCCTCGATCCGGACTACGACCGGGTTTAGGGGATTTGCTACCCCTTTCGGGGTCGCATCCCATTGTCCCGGCCATTGTAGCCCGCGTGTAGCCCAGGGGATTCGGGGCATGCGGACCTGTCGTTGCCCGCACCTTCCTCCTCTTTATCAGAGGCGGTCCCCCATGAGTGCCCCTCTCCCGGAGGAGAGGGTAGCAACATGGGGCACGGGTCTCGCTCGTTACCTGACTTAACAGGACGCCTCACGGTACGAGCTGACGACGGCCATGCACCACCTCTCGGCGCGTCTGGCAAGGTCGTCAACCTGGCCTTCATCCTGCCGTCGCCCCTGGTGAGATTCCCGGCGTTGAATCCAATTAAACCGCAGGCTCCACCCGTTGTAGTGCTCCCCCGCCAATTCCTTTAAGTTTCAGTCTTGCGACCGTACTCCCCAGGCGGCGGACTTAACGGCTTCCCTTCGGCACTGCGTGCCCCCGAAGGGCACGCAATACCTAGTCCGCAGAGTTTACAGCCGGGACTACCCGGGTATCTAATCCGGTTTGCTCCCCCGGCCTTCGTCCCTCACCGTCGGACCCGTTCCAGCCGGGCGCCTTCGCCACAGGTGGTCCTCCAGGGATCAACGCATTTCACCGCTACCCCTGGAGTACCCCCGGCCTCTCCCGGTCCCTAGCCCGGCAGTATCCCCGCCAGCCCCGCGGTTAAGCCGCGGGATTTAAGCAGGGACTTACCGGGCCGGCTACGGACGCTTTAGGCCCAATAACAGTGGCCACCACTTGGGCCGCCGGTATTACCGCGGCTGCTGGCACCGGACTTGCCCAGCCCTTATTCCCGGAGCTGTTTACACTCCGGAAAAGCCCTACCAGAGGTAGGGCACTCGGGGTCCCCCCGTCACGCTTTCGCGCATTGCGGAGGTTTCGCGCCTGCTGCGCCCCGTAGGGCCTGGACCCGTGTCTCAGTGTCCATCTCCGGGCTCCCCCTCTCAGGGCCCGTACGGATCGTAGGCTTGGTGGGCCGTTACCCCACCAACTACCTAATCCGCCGCAGCCCCATCCTCGGGCGGCAAAAGCCTTTCGGGGAGGGATCGTTCCAGACCTCCTCCCCTATGGGGGATTAGCCTCAGTTTCCCGAGGTTATCCCCCACCCGAGGGTAGGTTAGCCACGTGTTACTGAGCCGTTCGCCGGTGCTCCCCGAAGGGAGCCCCATGACTCGCATGGCTTAGTCGGACCCCGATAGCAGTGGCCTCCGGCAGGATCAACCGGAATTGTTATGGAGTACGGCCGCAAGAAAGGAAAACCTTTCTTGCGGGGGGCTGGTATATGGCTATAAGAGGTTTCACCAACCCAGGCCGCGGGCTTGCCTCAGCCCCAACCCTTTCGGATTGGGGACGCATTTCAATTGCATCCATTAACCCAAAATTGAAATTTGTAATGTTTTTAGGTTTAGAACAATTTATAAAGTAATTAAAGATTTTAAAGTATTATATAAAATTTTTATTAGGGGATTAACATGAGAAAAGTAGTTGCAGAGATTACCATTATACCCATGGGTAAAGGAGCAAGTGTTTCAAAGTATATTAAAAAAGCTATTGAGACATTTAAAGAGTTTAATGTTAAAGTTTATCCAACTGCTATGGGTACAATATTGGAGGGAGACATAGAAGAAGTTTTAAAAGCTTATAAAAAAGCTCATGATGTTGTTTTAAATGATGTTGATAGAGTTGTAAGTCAATTAAGAATTGATGAAAGAAAAGATAAAGAGAATAGTGTAGAAAGAAAATTAAAAGCTATTTCTTAACTTTAAATTCTAAAACAATACCCTCACCTAATTTATAAAAATTTTTTAATTCTAATTTTACAGCTTCATCAACTGTTTTAAAACCTTCTCCATCAACATAAGTAACACTTTTACCTCCAAAAATCATTGGGGCTATATAAACAGAAACTTCATCTACAAGTTTCTCCTTAAACATACTCCAGTTTAAAGTTCCTCCACCTTCTAATAAGATAGATTTTATTCCTCTCTTATAAAGTTCTTCCATCAACTTTTTTAAATTTACTTTATCTTTTCCACAAATAATAATTTCCACATTTTCTAAATTTTTTAGATGTTTTAATTTTTCTTTATCAGCTTGTTCAGTTGTGGCTATTATGGTTTTAGCTTCTTTATTTAGGATTCTTGAATTTAAAGGAATTCTTAATTTACTATCCACCACAATCCTAACTGGATTTTTATTAGATTTTATTTTATGAACTGTTAATCTTGGATTATCTTTAAGAACTGTTCCTATTCCTACCATTATGCCATCTACTTTAGCCCTAATTTTATGGACTCTTATTAAATCTTCTTCACAGGAGATTCTTGAATCTCCTCCAACAGTTGTAAGTTTTCCATCTACACTCATTCCAACATTGGAAATAACATAAGGTTTTTTCATTATTTTTCCCTAAGATACTTATAAAAATGTGGTTCTTCATAATTTTTAATATTCCTTACATAAGGGCACTCCTTGGGAAATACTCTGGCTAAGATACCCTCAATAACTGTTAAACAATTATATTTAAATCTATCCTTATAAACTTTACATAATTTAGTTTCCTTATCAAAATGCTCACAGTATATAACTTCTAAACCATTTTCTGTTTTATATGAGTGAATAATACAACATTTTCCACATTTCTCACATAATTCATCTGGAAACAATTCACTACTAATCTTTATAGCATGTTCTTTACTATACCTCATTTTTCCACTCTATAATATTTTCCTTCTCCTTTTAGTTTTTTTATTTCTTTTAAGGCTCTTTCACAAACCTTTTTAAATATATCTTCTCCACTTTTATAGTCAGGAGCAATAACTTCAACTCTATATTTAGGAGCTCCAATATATGTTATATTAACTTCAACATCCTCATAAGGATTTGCTTTTAAGGCATTTTTAAGAGCCTTTTTAATTCTTTTTATTCCATCAGGTTCAAAACATGTCATTTCTATAATTCCATTAACTTCAACATTACTCAATTCAATACTTTCCTTAGCAACCTCATATAACACATCTTTCCATTCTTCACTAATATCTAAATCATCCAAAACTTCTTTACCTTCTATAACAAGAGTTTCAAATGCATTATATAACTCCCCAAATTCATCTTCTAATAAATAACCAACTTCTTCCCAAGCCTCTTCTAAACTTTTTCCTAATTTTTCAGCAGCTCTCTCTAACATCTTACTGGCTCTTTGGAATCTTTTCCATTCTAAAACTTTTTCCCTTCTTTGTTGTTCTGTTACTCTTTTTAAGGAAAGGTCAATATGACCCTTTTTCTTATCAACTTTTAAAACTTTTGCTACAACTCTCTGACCTACTTTAACATGGTCTCTAATATTTTTAACCCAACCAGAAGTAACTTCAGAGATATGAATCATTCCCTCTTTTCCAGGATACTCCAACAACTCAACAAAGGCTCCATATGGTTTAACTTCTTTAACTGTCCCTATAACTATATCCCCCTCTTCTGGATAGTCATGTCTCATAATCATCACCATATATTAACTTTAAGAGTAAGAATAAAATAATTTCTCTTCTATATATATAGGTTCGCTCAACCTTTAAATAAAAACATATCTAACAATGCAAATACTTAAACATTTAAAATATGTTAAAAATATGTTAATTTATTATTTTTGAATATAAATATATTCATAAAATCTATTTATAATAATCTTAATCTACCTAAGAAAATCCTAAATTAAAAATTTTGTTATTATTATTTTAGATTTTATTTAATCCTAAACCAACAATATTATCTATAACTGGATGAAATTATTAACTTGACAGTCTCCCTTTGGGCTATATATAAAGGTAATATTTATATAAAGTTAAAGTATTAATAAGTAATAAGTAAATTGAGTAAAATACTATAATTTATATGTTTTATTTAAGTATTTAAATTAAATTTTAAATTAAATTTGGTGATAAATGTGGATGTTATAAAAGTAGGAATTGGACATTCTAAAGACCCAGAAGAAGCTGTTAGAGAAGCTATGGAAAAAACTCCAAATCCTAAATTAACAATTTTATTTTCTTCTTCAAATAAAGACCCTTATGAGGTATATAATATTATTAAAGAACATGTTAATAAATCTCAAATAATAGGAGGTACAACAGCAGGAGAATTTTCCAATATTAGAGATAAACCTACAACAGATAGTGTTGTAGTAATGACATTAGAATGTAATAATTTAAAAATAGGAGTAGGAGTTGGAAAGAATTTAAAAGAAGACCCTTTTAATTGTGGAAGGGAAGCAATTAAAAATGCTTTATCTTCATTAAAAGATAATTTAACTGCATCTGCTTTAATTTCTATTGCATTTATGAGAAAAAGAAATACTGAAATTTTAAGAATGAAACCTTTTTTAAATATTATAATTCCAGACGGTATGGCAGGACAGGAAGAAAACTTTTTAAGGGGAATATGTTATGAAATCGGCTCTAATGTTCCTCTTGTAGGAGGTTCAACAGGAGACGACTTAAAATTTAATAAAACATATCAATTTGCAAATGGAGTATATAGCAATTGTGGAATTGTTGCAACATTAAGTAGTGCTTTAAAAATAGGAGTGAGTATGGGACATCCATATTATCCAACAGATAAAGGGGTAATAGTTACAAAATCAAAAGGTAGAACAATATATGAATTAAATAATAGACCTGCATCTGAAGTTATAAAAGAGTTATTAAATGTTGATGAACTAACAGAGGAAGTATTTGCAAAGTATCCTTTTGGAGTAAAATCTACTGATATATTTGGAGAGTATGTAATAAAAAGTGGAATGAGAGATAATGGAGATGGTAGTGTAACATTTTATTCAGAAATTCCAAAAAATAGTTATATTACAGTAATGGAAACTAATAAAGAGTATGCCATTAAAAGTTTCAAAGAAAAAATAGAAAAAGCAATAGTAAATGCAGGTTCTCCTAAAAAAATTGGGGCTATAATTATATTTAACTGTATATTAAGACATTTACTAAATGAAAGATTGGGTATTAATGACTTAGATATTATAAAAGAAAATTGGGGAGATATTCCAGTGATTGGATTTAACACCTATGGAGAGCAAGGAGCAACATTAGGAGGTTCTATTGGTCATTTCAACCAAACAGCAACAGTTTTAATAATTGGAAATGAAGTAATATCTCAATAACTTCTCTATATTAATATTTGATTATTTAATCCTAAACCAACAATATCCATTTTCTTTTATTATTACTTTATTTCCATTCCATAAATTTATTCTATAATCTTTTTTTGTTAGTTCTTTTAAACTGCTTGCTAATATTGAAGGAATTGGGCATGCACTTCCTGGAATTTCAGCCTCTCCAATCTGTTTTGGGCAGTACTTACATTTATCTATTTTTATTCCTATCTTGTCATCATAAATAACAAAATTATCACACATATCACAAAATTTAATTATAAACTCTATTAATTTCCTATCATCTTTTGGTAGGTCTTTAACTATTTCTTTTAAACACTTTGCTATTTTTTTCCCTACACCACTTCCAACAACATTTGTTGTACCTTGATTTAAAATACCTAATCTTGAAAACTCAGCTATCATTGAGGTTAAAACTATGTGTAGATTTGTTAGATTTCTATGTTTAAATAATTCCCTATACTTTGCCATAGGTATCAACTTTTAATAAGTATTTTTAAAAAATATTTTAATAAAGATATGATTTTTAATTATAAGATTATTACTATTTGATGTCTGTATTATTCCTTAATAAATCAATATTAAGTTAAAAATAAACATAAATTAATAAGTATAAATTTCTGCCTAATTATATTTTAATCTACAAATTATTAATTTAATTTTAATATAAAAATAATTTGTTGTAGAAAGGTTTTTATAAATAATATAAAATATCAAACTAGTGATAAAATTTATTTTTTGGGAATAATATGAGGGTTGTAGTGTCTGTTATTGGAAAAGATAAAACAGGGATTGTAGCAGGTATTTCCAAAGTTTTAGCAGATAATAATGTCAATATTTTGGATATAAGCCAGACAATATTAGATAATGTCTTTGCTATGATTATGATAGTAGATACATCAAAATCAAAAAAGGATTTATTAGAACTAAAAAAAGAACTTGAAAAAGTTGGGGAAGAGTTAGGAGTTGAAGTTATTGTTCAGCATGAAGATATTTTTAAGTATATGCACAGAATTTAGCATCTACAACAACATGCCAAACTCCAGGAGCATATTTTTTTATCTTATATAGTTTGTAAGATTCAAGTTTATAGTTATTTTTTTCAGCATAGTATTTTAACCTTTCAATAGGTCTATTTAATATTGACTCTGCTACAGTTTCATGATAGTGTATTATTCCCTCCTCCTTTAAAAATGAAAATGCCTTATCTAAAAATTTATGAGTTTTATGAATATATCCCATTATAATTCTATCTCCTTTTAAAGATACATCTCTATTATCTGATAAGATAGCAGTTACATTTTTTAATTTATTTAGTTTAATATTTTCTGTTAAATAGTAAAAAGAAGTTGGATTCTTTTCTATAGCATATACCTTTTTAGGATTTGAATATTTAGCTAAAGGAATAGAAAAATAACCTATTCCTGCAAACATATCAATAACAACCTCATTTTTCATTCCAATTCTTGAAATTCTTTCTCTTTCTTTTATATTTCCCTGACTATACATAATTTTAGCAACATCCAACTTAAATAAACATCCATGCTCTTTATGAATAGTTTCTGTTTCTTTTCCATAGATTATTTTATAATGAGGTTCTCTAAACTCTCCTGTAATATGTGTAGTAGCTTTCAATATTGTTTTACATTTAGTTTTTTCAACTATTTTCTTAATCTCTTCTGTAGATAACTCTCTTTTAACTATAACAATATCCCCAATTCTCTGATATTTAATTTTCATAATAACCCTTAAAAGATATTTTTATACCAATAAATATTTATTTAGTTGAAGTACAATAATTTTATATAAAATATGTTTTTGGGTGAGACCTATGGTTAAGTTTGGAATAGAATTTGTTCCTAATGAACCAATACAAAAATTATGTTACTATGTAAAGTTAGCTGAAGATAATGGATTTGAGTACTGTTGGATAACTGACCACTATAATAATAGATATGTATATATGGCTTTAACTGCAATAGCATTAAATACAAATAAAATAAAATTAGGTCCAGGAGTTACAAACCCATATACAAGAAATGTAGCAGTAACAGCCTCTGCAATTGCTACATTGGATGAACTTTCTGGAGGTAGAGCTGTTTTAGGAATAGGACCAGGAGATAAGGCAACATTTGACACCTTAGGAATTGAATGGAACAAACCAGTAACAACACTTAAAGAAAGTGTTGAAATTATAAGAAAATTATTAGCTGGAGAATCTGTAGCATATGATGGAAAAGCTGTTAAACTTGCTGGAGCAAGATTAAACTTTAAACCATTATCCAAAGTTCCAATATATATTGGAGCCCAAGGGCCAAAAATGTTAGAAACTGCTGGAGCATATGGAGATGGTGTTTTAATAAATGCCTCTAATCCAAAAGATTTTGAGGCTGCAATTCCATTAATCAAGAAGGGAGCAGAATCTGCTGGTAAAAAGATAGAAGATGTAGATGTAGCTGCCTATGCATGTATGTCAGTTGATAAGAACTCAGAAAAAGCTAAACAGGCAGCAATTCCAGTTGTTGCATTTATAGCAGCAGGTTCACCTCCAGTTGTTTTAGAAAGACATGGAATTGAAATGGAAAAAGTTGAAAAAATAAGAGAAGCTTTAAAGAAAGGAGACTTTAAAACAGCATTTGGAACAGTTGATGATGCAATGTTAGAAGCATTTTCAATATATGGAACTCCTGAGGAAGTCGTTGAAAAATGTAAAAAACTCTTAGATATTGGAGTAACTCAAATAGTTGCAGGTTCTCCAATAGGTCCAAATAAAGAAACTGCTATTAAATTAATAGGTAAAAAAGTCATTCCAGCCTTAAAAGAATTATAAATTTTCTTTTCTTTTTTTATATTATTTATAGTTTATAATCAAATTATTTATTTTTTAATTAAAAATATTTAAATATTTAATTAATATTATTTACTATTTTACATAATTTTATCAGTTGATAAAAATTTTGCTAATTCTATTTTTCCAAATGTATAAATCATAAGTTTTATATACTTATTTTATTAGTTTTATTCTATAAAATTCTGGAGGGATTAATATGCCAGCTCCAAGATATAGGTCAAGAAGTTACAGAAGAATATATAGAAGAACACCTGGAGGAAGGTTAGTTATACACTATGAAAGAAGAAAGCCAGATAAACCAAAATGTGCTGTATGTGGGGCAGAATTACATGGTGTTCCAAGAGGAAGACCTGTTGAGATTAGAAAGTTACCAAAAAACCAAAGAAGACCTGAAAGACCTTATGGAGGTTATTTGTGTCCAAGATGTTTAAAAAGATTAATGATTAACAAAGCCAGAAACTTTGGGAAAGAATGATTATAACTATTGGAGGACTTCCAGGAACTGGAACTACTACAATAGCTAAGAAAATAGCAAAAAAGTTTAATCTTAGATATGTCTGTGCAGGAATTATTTTTAGAGAGATGGCCAAAGAAATGAATATGAGTGTTGAAGAATTTAGTAAATATGCTGAAAAACATAAAGAAATAGATAAAGAAATAGACAAGAGACAGGTAGAGTTAGCTAAACAGGGAAATATTGTATTAGAGGGTAGATTAGCAGCATGGATGCTTTTAAAAAACAATATTAAACCTGATTTATCTATTTGGTTTAAAACACCTATAGAAATAAGAGCAGAAAGAATATCTAAGAGAGAAAATTTAAGTTTTGAAGAAGCTTTACAAAAAATAAAGCTTAGAGAAGATAGTGAAAAAAAGAGATACAAAGATATATATAATATAAACTTAGATGATTTATCTATCTATGACTTAGTTATAGATACATCAAAATGGAACATTATGGGAGTGTTTAATATTGTCGGAACGGCAATATTAAACCTCCCTCATTTAGAGGATGAATTGTGATTCGCGAGAATCACAAGAACAAAAAATGAGGTGAGGTGTATGCCAGCAATTGAAATAGGAAGAGTTTGTATAAAAACATCAGGAAGAGAAGCAGGTAAAGTTTGTGTAATAGTTGATATATTAGACAGAAATTTTGTTTTAGTTGATGGAGAAGTTAAAAGAAGAAGATGCAACATAAAACACCTTGAACCTACAGAGAAAAAGGTAGATATTGAAAAAGGGGCTTCAACAGAAGAGGTTAAATTAGCATTAGATGCTGCTGGATTATTAAACAAAGAATAATTTTATTTTTTATTCTGTCCTTTAGTTTTTTACTTTTTTAACCATGTAATTAGTTCCTAATGTAATGTTCTGTTTCATTTAAAAATCTATCCAAAAATTCTAAGCCTCCTCCATAATTAACTACACCCATGTGAATTGATAAATAAAATGGAATTTTATGTTTAGAAGCATAATGATAATCATTTTCTGCTTTAATTAGATATTCATTTACATACTTTTTTTTAAGATACCAAGTATATTCTTTATTTATGATTTTTTTAGAAGAACCGTTAGGATATATTATCTTATTGGTTAATATTATTGTAAAATTATTGGCAAGAAGAACCTTTAACGATTCATTACTCAGTACCCACGCTGGTGGTAAGAATAGTGTTATATTGTTGAATCCACAATCTTTCATTATAAGTTCCGCATTATGTAATTTCTCCAGACATATATCTTTTGGACAATTAAATTCATGAAATGTATGCTCATATCCATGAAGTCCTATTTTGTAACCTCTTTTTTCTAATTTATGTAAATATTCAACAAAATTTTTATATTTTCTTAAATCCCATTTTCCATCAAGGTCTGGAATGACAAATAATATGGTATTATTACTGTAGTTATATTTATTTATAATCTTAACAACTTCCTTTAAATCTGTAAAATATTTAGGAGAAACATCATGTACTAATATAATAGGTTTTTCTTTTAAAGTTTTATTTATTGAAGTTTTATTTAGAATATTTTTTTGAATATTTGATTTTAAAGTTTTATTTATTTTATAATGATTTGGAGTTTTACTTAAAATATTTTCTTGGGAGATAACCAATGTTAATACTAACAATATTAAGATTATCAAAAAAATGAGTTTTTTCATAGTATCACATTAATAGTATAATATGTCATATAAATTATTAGTTTCTAAACTTATTTAAAAATTTAGGTATTTCTTTTATTGCTCTATTTAGAGGCATTGTAGTATAATCATCCTTTAAATATCTTCTTTTTTTCATTACTTCACCAACCCACTTTGAAAATCTTTTATCCTGTATTACAACTACACCATAATCTTTTTCAGTTCTTATTAATCTCCCTATCATTTGAACTAAAGTTCTTGCCATGGTATCAAATGATGTTCTATAAAAACTCTCCCTTTCTCCAACACTTTTTTTTAAAATTTCCTGTTATTTTAAAAGTAGTGGAGTAGGCATTGGAAAAGGTAAAGAATCAATAACTACTCCTATTAATGACTCTCCAGGAATATCTACTCCCTCAGCAAATCTTCCAGTTGCTAATAAGAGACCTCCCTCTTTTATAAATCTATCTTTTAATTCACTTGCTTCCTTTCCATCCATTCCTTGCTCATAAACATGAATATTTTTATTGTCTATATTTAAATTCTTTATTTCTTTTTTTATATATTTATAAAATAAATCCAAATCTTCAAAACTTCTAAATAAAATTAATGTATTTCCATTAATTGCCTCAATAATCTTAGATATTATAATATTTGCCTTATCTCTATCTTTTAGTTCATACTTCATATTTACTCCATCTTCTATTCCAATAATTAATTTTCTATCTTTTGGAAAAGGACTATCTAAAATTAAAGTATCAGCATCATCTAAACCTGTCTTTATAGCATGTAATTTTAAATTTCCTAAGGTAGCAGAGCAATGTATAACAACACTATCCCCATATAAATCTTTTAGATAGTTATTTACAAATATTGGCTCACATAAAAGAGAATCTTTTAATCTATAAACAACAAAGTTGTTATTGAGATATCTTAAATTGTTAAGATTGTCTATAAATTCAGCTATTATAGGGTCTAAATTCTTTTTTTCAATAAAATTCAGTTCAATATCCATAATTTCCTTACAATCAAATTTAAAATATATGTTTTCATTAATTTCAACATTTTCAGGAAATTCTAAAATAGTCTCTTTAATTTCCTTTAACTGTTGGTAGCAATAATATATAACCCCTAAAATAATAGTATTATCATCTTTGCCCATTTTATAGAATAACTTACATATGTCTCCATCTAATTTTTTAGATTTTAAATAATTTTCAATAATTTCCCAAAAATTATTATTATTGTCAGATAATCTTTTTCTTAATATAGAAGGAGCATAATACAAAGCCATATATTTTAATCTACCTATAACCTTATCAGGATTTATTTCTATTGTTTTAGTCCTTCTTATACTATCTTCCAACTTATGGGCTTCATCAACAATAATTATATCAAACTCTTTTTTTCTTTCTAAATCTTCCTTAGCATAAAAAAATATTGAATTATTTAAAACAGCTATATCTGCCTCTATACATTCAATTTTTGCCTTCTGATAATCACAGCAACAAAATGGACAATAATAAACATCTAAATAAGGAAAATAAATTTTTTGTTCTCCACAATAGCAGAATTTTCTTTTATTTGGTTTATAAATACATCTTCTATTTAACTGACAATATAATCTGTTGGCTTTACCATTTTTTGACTTACAAAAATAGTTACTTTTTCCTATAAAAAATTCAGTTTTTTGATATGTTGAGAGATTCCTTAATTCATTGAAAATTCTAATTTGTTGGTCAATTGTTTCAGTTAAAATAGCAATTCTTTTTCCTTTATTGGCAAAATATAAGGCAGGAATTAAATATCCTAATGTCTTTCCTACTCCTGTAGGAGCTTCAATAACTAAATTTTTTTTATTAATTATACTAAAAAATATTTTTAGCATCATTCTTTTCTGTTGCTCCCTAATATTAGAATATGGAAAAATTTCTTTTATAAAATTTGAAAATTCTTTTATATCCATAATAATCTTTTATTCTAAATCATTATTTTCTTTTGGCATAATTTGAGCATATACTTTATTGTAATATTCTACAGCTTTATCAAGTTTTCCTAATCTTTCATAAATATTTGCAATTCTCAGTAATGCTAAAGTATATCCTGGATGTAAAGACAATACTTTCTCAAAGTATTTTATAGCTTCTTCAGATTTTCCTTTTTCTGCTAATACAACACCTAAATTAAATAACAGTTCAGTATCATCATCTCTAATTTCTAAACCTTTTTTAAGATATTTCTCAGCTGTTTCATATTCACCTAAGTATATTGCAACTCTTGCAGCATGTCTTAAAGCTTCTAACCATTTTATATTATACTTATCAATTAATTTTTTAAATATTTCTAAACTTTCTTTTAATCTTCCTAATCTTGATAAAATTAATGCTTTATAAAATAAGGCTAATTTATGTTCAGGATTTAATTTTAAAGCTTCATCTATTGTCAATAATGCTTTTTCATATTCTCCAAGATGCAATAATATCTCAACTTTTTTAATCCAAAATGATAACATTTTTGGATATTGTGATAGAACTTTATCAATAATTTCTAAAGATGTTTCATACTCTCCTAAACTTTCTAAACATAATATTTCTAATATTGCTGAAGATATTAATTTTTCACTTTCTGAAGAGGCATTTTTATAACATTTTATAGCTTCTTCACAATTTCCAATGGCTGTATAACACTCTCCTAAATATATCCAATCTAATGGATTTTTAGAACCTTTTTTTATTAACATTTCAAATATCTCTGAAGCTTTTTTAACATCTCCAAGACACATTAAAATTATACCTTTTATAAAATAAGGAAGGTTGAAATTAGGTTCTAATTCTATTGCCTTGTTTATATAGTAAAGGGCATCTAACATTTCTCCATTAAATATTTTTTTATATGCTCTTAATAGTAATGCAACACTTTCCAATGTATCTACTCTTGGTAATCTATCTCCCAAAATATCACCATAACCTAATTTAGACTATATTAGTTTTGTTTTATTATTAATTATTATTAGAATTTATTCTATAAAATTCTATTTTTTTATGTTGTTTATAAAATATAAATACTTTTCTAATTTAAATTAATTTTCTTTTGTAAAGTTAAATGATGAAAAATCTCTTTATATATTATATTTAGCAAAGTATATATAAATATTGTTAATAATGTAGTATGAGGTGAAACTTTATTTACAAGGTAATTCCAGACACTAATTTTTTAATTTATACATTTAAACATAAAATAAATTTTGATTATGAATTAGAAAGGGCTTTAAATTCTAAGTTTGAAGTTATTATTCTTCCTCATATTGAGAAAGAACTAAAATTATTATTGGATAAAGATTTAAAAGGAAAAGAAAAAAAAGCTATAAAGTTAGCTTTATCAAAAATAAAAAATTATAAAGTAGAGAAGTTTAATTTTAATGGTTATGCTGACGATGCAATAATTGAATATGCCAAAAAAAATAAAAATGTTATTGTTGCTACAAATGATAAAAAACTTAAAGAGAAACTCTTAGAAAATAATATTCCTGTGTTAGTTGTTAGACAAAAAAAATATTTTGAAGTTTTTGGATTAATATAAGAACTTTAATAAACCTTTTTGAGCATGTAATCTATTTTCTGCCTGCTGATATATAACAGATTTCTCACTATCTATAACATCATCAGTTATTTCATTACCCCTTACAGCGGGAAGACAGTGCATAACTATACAGTCATCATTTGCCAATTTTAAAGCATTGTTATTTATTTGGAAAGGTTTAAAATATTTTAATTCATTCTCATCTTTTTTATCTCCCATACTTACCCATACATCAGTATATATTACATCTGCCTCTTTTAATGCCTCTTCTGGAGAGTTTGTTATAGTTAAAGAACCTTCTCCATATTTCTCTATGTTCTCCAAAGCTTTTAAAACATGGTAAGAGTTGGGCTCATAACCTTTAGGTGTTGCTACATACATATCAATTCCAACCAATGACGCCCCTAAAATTAAAGAATTACATACATTATTACCATCCCCTAAGTATGCAAGCTTTATATTAAAACCTTTAATTTCTTTAATTGTCAATAAATCTGCCAAAGTTTGGCAAGGATGGGCAATATCAGATAATGCATTTATAACTGGAATCTCACTATACTTAGCAAGTTCTTCAAGCATTTTATGACTATATACTCTCGCTATAATTCCATCCAAGTATCTACTTAAAACTTTGGCCATATCCTTTAAACTTTCTCTACCTAAATGTATCTCATTTTTATTTAAAGTTATTAAGTGTCCTCCAGATTCATGAATTGCTAAGTCAAAACTTATTCTTGTCCTTGTTGATGGTTTTTCAAAAATTATCCCAAAACTTTTATTTTCCAAAAATTTTTCATGGTTTTTTCTATGTTTCTTAAAATGTTCTCCATATTTAAGAATTTTTAATAAATCTTCTCTTTCAATGGTATCCAAATCTAAAAAATGCATATTATTCCCTCTGTTCTTTTGATAATGTTATTTCAATGGTAGAGATATATTTATATTTCCCATTTAAATTATTAATTTTCTCACTACCTATTTTAATTTCATCAACTTTAATATCTTTAAATAACTCTATTCCTTACAATTTCAGCAACATCAACAGCTTTACATATAGCTTTACCTCTTGCTTTAATTTTAACAGTGTTATTTTTTGTTAATTGAGTAAGAACTGCCAGAACATAATTTTTAACTGGTTTTTTTCCAACTAAAATAACATTGTCCATAATCTCCCAAAATTATTATTTATAAAAAAGTTATAAATAAGTAATTTATAAAATTAAGATTAGTAAAAAAATATATATATAGTATGAGGATATTAAACCTTAAGCTATTCTTATAAAATTAAGGTGAGTGAAACATGGCAAAGGAAGTTGTTGAAGTATTAGTTACTGGAGGAAAAGCTACTGCAGGGCCACCATTAGGGCCAGCAATTGGTCCATTAGGAGTCAATGTTATGCAAGTTGTTAATGAAATTAACAAAAAAACAAAAGAATATGAAGGAATGCAGGTTCCTGTTAAGGTTATTGTTGATACTGAAAAAAGAACTTTTGAGATTGAGGTTGGAATTCCTCCAACAACTGCATTAATTAAAAAAGAATTAGGAATTGAAACAGCAGCTCATGAACCAAGACATGAAGTAGTTGGAAACTTAACAATGGAACAAGTTATTAAAATTGCTAAAATGAAATTTGATTCTATGCTTTCCTATACTTTAAAAAATGCTGTTAAGGAAGTTTTAGGGACATGTGGGTCTATGGGAGTTACTGTTGAAGGAAAAGATCCTAAAGAAGTTACAAAAGAAGTTAATGAAGGAGTTTATGATGAAATTATAAATAAAGCAGAGGAAGAAATGAAAAAGAATAAATAAGTCATTTTATACTTTCCTTTATCAATAAAATTTTTTCTCTTAATTTGTAGTTTCCCACTTTTCTACCAATTGACAATAAACTATTAAATTCATCATCAAAATTTTTTATTATATTCTCCTCAACTCTATAAATCTTTAAATTTATTAAAAATAATGCTTCATAGTCAAATATACTTTTATTTTCTTTCTTTTCAATGAAATTTTTTATCTCTTCTAAAGTTTCTAATAATAATTTCTTTTTTTGTAGGAAATTATCTGATAATTTTTTTCTTTTTCTGCCTAATAAAAAGTTTTCTATTTCATTTTTTAATTCATAGCCAGATATGTTTAATGCCAAGTTAGATATACTCCTTACCTCTGTATTATAATCTAATAAAACTCCTTTATCCAATCTTAAAATTTTTAATGTTATTATATTTAATGCATCTCTATCAGTATAATCCTTAAATGGTTTTTTGTCTATATAACTCTTCAATAACTCTAAAATTTCAATAATCTTTCTAATCTTATTTTTTTGTGATTTAGTTAATTTTTTATTATTATCATAGAAGATATATACTATTTCTCTTCTTAAATCATAATTTCCTAATTTTTTACTTATTTCTATAATCTTACTCTTAATTGGCTCTATATCCTCCTCCAACAAATTACCTTTTTCTAAATAGTCAATAAGATACCTAATAACAACTTTCTCATCACTATTAGGCTGAGTATATTTATCTAATATTTCCAATATAAATATAAATTTCTCAGAAATTTCTGCCAACATAGTTATCTCTCTAACTTAAAAATAGTTAGTTTATTTTTCTTAAACAATTTATAATATTTTTAATATGTTTATCTGTATTTTCAAGATATACTCTCTCATTTTTCCAATCATTTATATCTTTTCCTCTCCAAACTGATTTTATGGTCCCCATATATTTGACTCTAATTTTTCCTAAAATTATTGATGATATATATAGGAAATCTCTAACATCCTCCCAACTATATTTTTTATTTCTATTAAATTTAACATATACTGTTTCAATCTCAGGATAGCCTGAAAGATTATAACAGAAGTCCTTATCAGAACTAATAAATATTAACTTTCCATTTTTATCTCTAAGATATTTTATTAAAGAGTCTCTTATACTGTTATCAAATTTTCCCTCATGCTCAATAACTACTGCATTTTTTTGTTGTAAAAGAGTTAGCTGAGAATGTCCTAATTTAAATAGCCTTCCTTTTGGCTTTGGTTGGTTAATATAATCCTGGTCTTTACAATATTTTATTTTTCCAAAATCTTCAGTTATCTCATTAATCACACACCTTGATATTAAAAAATTAGGAGTTATTCTCTCTCTACTATTTTCAAAATATTCTATTAACTTCCTTGGTACATGATTGATTAATGCATTAGTATCAAAAGTTATATAGTATGTATCTTTTGATTTTAATTTATTAATAAGATATTTAAAAAATTCTTCTTCACTTAACTCCCTGTCTTCATCAACTATATAAAAGTTCATCTTAGATATTGAATAAATAATATTGTTAATATATGAATTATTGTCTAATATATAATCCTTTAAATTTATATCTTTAATGTCTTTATTGATTTCTATATTTGCCAAGTTATTATTTTGAAGTGTTATTTTAGCAAATTCAATATTATCAACATAAATATTAAATATATAAATATCTTTTAAATAATAGTGATTTATAACACTTAAAATTTCTTTTCTATTTATCTTTATGTTAGTTTTACCATCAATTTTATAGAGTTCTCTTTTATACTTTTTGTTTAGAAGTGTGCTTTTTAGTTCATATAACTTTTGTATAGAGAAAGGGATTAAATATAAAGGAAAGTTTAAATATTTCATATCATCAATATGTAAATAATAAACTCTATCACATTTATATTTCTCTTTTCATACACCTTCTAAACCAGCAAACATTGAAAAAGCACTCATAAATTTTCTTCCAGGAGTTATATCTATTGCAATCTCATTATTATACTTTTTTTCTTTTAATATAATGTCTGACAAACCTTTAATAAATTCTTTAAAATTTTCTTCTCTTTCTATTTTATACTCCACTACTTTTAAATTAAAACCATAAGATTCATTTAATGCATTTAAATATTTCTTGATTATTTCTTTGTTGTTCTCTACTTTACTATTCCATATTAAATATATTTTATCAGGTATATAACTGTCTCTAACTATTGCAAACCATAAAGTATTAAAAACTGCAAAAGGACTCCAACCTACTGTTGTAATCCAAATTTTCATAAAAAACTCACCTATTATAAAACCCCCAAATATTTATGCATTTGTATTGTTAGCATAACATTATCTCCAAGGTATTTTCCACACTCTTCCATTATCTTAAACAACAACTCTTTACTTGGTGGCTGAAGGTTGTTTATTGGGGTGAGTGGTTGAAGGCATAATAATATTTCTCCTATTTCACTTAAATCTTGAGCTATTTTTTTAATATTATTTATATCTGTATTTTTTAAAATAACTATTTTAGCATAAACATCAACACCCATTTTGTAAAGTTTTTCAATAGTTTTTAATTCATTATTATATATCATTTTATATAAATTATCATCAATATTAATAAAATGTTCTTTAAGTTTAATGTCTATTGAGGCAATATCTACCTTAAATAATTTTTCTGGATATATTCCATTACTTTCTAAGAAAGTTCTATAACCTTTATTTTTTAGTATACTATTAAGTTCTCTACAAAATTCATAATATACTAATGGCTCTCCTCCAGTAAAAGACACAGCAAATAAGTCAGGAGTTGTTAAATTTTCAATACACCTTATAACTTCTTTTATGTTATTATCAATTTTTTTAAATTTTTCACTTCCAGGAGAAATTTCACATCCTTTATATTCTTTTTTACTTTCATCACAATATATACAATTTAAAGGACATTTATCAAATCTTAAAAAAATAAATCTTCTTCCTATATATTTCCCTTCTCCCATTATTGAATTAAATATTTCTTTTATCATAATTTCATTACCTTAATTAAGTATTAAATTTTTAATTATATATTATATCTTAAAAAATTTTGGAGGTATAGAATGGATGCAATTATTTTGGCTGCTGGAAAGGGGGAAAGATTATTGCCTTTAACTGAGAATAAACCTAAACCTCTCTTACCAGTTGCTGGAAAGCCAATTCTTGACCACATTATTGAAAAAGTTGAGAAGTTGGTAGATAACATAATTATAATTGCCAAATATAAAAAAGAACATATATATGAAAGATACTCTAACTATACTATTTTAGAGCAGGGAGAGATTGATGGAACTGGAGAAGCTGTTTTAACAGCTGAGAATTATGTAGGAGATGAGTTTTTAGTTATTAATGGAGATATAATATTTGAAGATAACTTAAAAAATTTTTTAGATTATGAGTTAGCAGTTGGTTTAACTAAAGTAGATAATCCTAAAGATTTTGGAGTTATTGTTTTAGATGAAAATAACAATATTATAGATATTGAAGAGAAACCTGAAAATCCAAAATCTAATCTTATAAATGCAGGAATATATAAATTAAATAAAAAAATATTTGATATTCTTAAAAATCTGCCTCTTTCTAAGAGGGGAGAGAGAGAATTGACAGATGCCTTAAAAATATTAATAAAGAAGGAAAAGGTTAAAGGATATATATTAAACGGTTACTGGAATGATATAGGAAGACCTTGGGACTTATTAGATGCCAATAAATATTTACTCAACAAAATTAAAAGGAATATTATGGGTGAGATTGAGGAGAATGTTGTTATAAAGGATAATGTTATTATAGAGGAAGGTGCTAAGATAAGGGCAAACTCTGTTATTGAAGGACCAGCAATAATAAAAAGTGGCTCAATTGTTGGACCTTTAGCATATATAAGGCCTTATACTGTCTTAATGGAAAATACATTTGTAGGAAATTCTTCAGAAGTAAAGGGCTCAATAATAATGAAAAATACTAAGATTCCACATTTATCATATGTGGGAGATAGTATAATAGGAGAAAATTGTAATTTTGGATGTAATACAATAACTGCAAATTTAAGGTTTGATAATAAACCTGTTAAAGTTAATATAAAAGGAAAAAGAGTAGAAAGTGTTAGAAAACTTGGAGTTATAATGGGGGATAATGTTAAGACAGGAGTACACGTTTCTTTTATGCCAGGGGTTAAAATTGGTAGTAACTGCTGGATAGGGGCAAATTGTTTAATAGATAGAGATATAGAAAAAAATACTTTTGTTTATAAAAAAGACGAATTAATTAAAAAGAGGGTGAAAAATTGAAAATTGTAATATTTATTATTGATGGTGTAGGAGATAGACCTAATAAATATGGTTTAACTCCATTAAAAGAAGCAAATACTCCAAATATGGATAAACTTGCTGAGGAAGGAATAACTGGATTAATGAGTGCCATAGATATTGGAATAAGGCCAGGAAGTGATACTGCACATTTATCTATTTTAGGATACAACCCTTATAAATACTACTCTGGAAGAGGTCCATTAGAAGCTTTAGGTGTTGATATAGAGCTTAAAGATGGTGATGTTGCCTTTAGGTGTAATTTTGCAACTGTAGATGAGAATTTTACAGTAGTAGATAGAAGAGCTGGAAGAATATCAGAAGAAGAGGATAAAATATTAGAGAAGGAAATTGATGGAATAGAAATAGATGGAGTTAAAATAATTTTTAAATCATCTAAAGGATATAGAGGAGCATTAGTTTTAAGAGGGGAAAATTTAGGAGATAAAGTAACTGATGGGGACCCACATATAGAAGGAAAAAAAGTTCCTGAAATTAAGGCATTAAATAAAGAATCTAAGAAAACTGCAGAAGTATTAAATAAATTGTTAAAAATTGTTTATGAAAAATTAAATAATCATCCAATAAATGAAGAAAGGAGAAAGAAAAATTTACCTGTAGCCAATATTATCCTCCCAAGAGGGGGAGGTATTTATAGAGAGGTTCCAAAATTTTATGAGAAGTATAATATGAGAGGTTTATGTATCTGTGAAACTGGGTTAATAAAGGGATTAGCTAAAATGATTGGTTTGGATGTTGAGGAGGTTAAAGTTGGAGATTATGATACAATAGTTAAAAAACTTATTGATGGTTTAAAAAAGTATGATTTTATCTTAGTAAATGTTAAACTTGCTAATGAAGCAAGTCATGATGGGGACTATAATAAAAAGGTTAAGGTTTTGGAAGATATTGATAAAATGCTTGGAGAGATTATTAAAAATATTAATAAAGATGATGTATATTTTGTTCTTACTGGAGACCACTCTTCTCCTATAGAAGTTAAAGACCACTCAGCTGACCCTGTGCCAATAGTAATATGGGGAAAAAGTGTAAGAGTAGATGATGTTAAAGAGTTTAATGAATTCTCATGTTATAAAGGAGGATTACATTGGATTAAAGGAGAGCATGTAATGAAAATATTATTAGATTTAACTAATAGGTGTGATAAATTTGGAGCCTAAAATGTATGAAAAAATAATAAAAGACTTTGGTTTTAGTATAGAAAAAGATATTGAAAGTGCTAAGCTATTATCTCAATTAGTTAAAAAATATAAAAATTGTGTTAAGTTGGAGGATGTTAAAAAAATAATTGAGAATAAAGAAGTCTATATATTAGGAGCAGGACCCTCAATATTTAAACATAGATTTTTAGTTAGAAATCCTGTTATTGCTGCTGATGGTGCATGTAGAGCTTTGTTGGAGATAAATAAAATTCCTGATATTATTGTAAGTGACTTAGATGGAGATATTCCTGCTTTAATTGAATGTAACAATAGGGGCTCAATTGTTGTTATAAATGCCCATGGAGATAATATAGAGAATATAAAAAAATATGTCCCTATGTTAAAAAATATTCTTCCTACTCATCAAGTTCCTAATTTGGAAATAGATAATTTATATAATTTTGGTGGATTCACTGATGGAGATAGAGCCTGTTATTTAGCTTATAAGTTAGGAGCTAAAAAATTAATTTTGGGAGGTATGGATTTTGGAGAAATAATAAGTAAGTATTCCAGGAATATTGGAAAAGATATTGATATTGCTGATGAAATAAAAAGAAAAAAATTAAAATATGCTAAGGAATTAATAGAAAAACTTAGGGATAAGATAGAAATAGTATATTTGTAAAGTTGAGAATATGGATATTGGGTTAAGTGTTGAGGCAGAGAATAAAATAGGGGTTCTACATAAATTAACTGGGATTATTGTTAAATATCATGGAAATATAACTTACACTCAACAATTTATAAAAAATGATGGATTTGGATTTATTTATATGGAAATTGAAAACTTGGATAAAGAAATTCTAAATAATCTATTAAATGAAATTAAAGCACTAAAAGAAGTTAAGTTCGTTGAGATACATAACAGTTTAAAAAAGATATATGGGAAAAGAGTTATTATAATTGGAGGAGGGGCTCAAGTTGCTGAAGTTGCAAGAGGAGCAATAAGTGAAGCGGATAGACATAATATAAGAGGAGAAAGGATAAGTGTTGATACTCTTCCAATAGTTGGAGAGGATAATTTAGCCGAAGCAGTTAAGGCAGTTTTAAAACTTCCAAGAGTAGGGATATTGGTCTTAGCAGGTTCTTTAATGGGTGGAAAAATAAGCGAGGCAGTTAAAGAAGTTAGAAATAAAGGAATTCCTGTAATTAGTTTAAAAATGTTTGGTTCTGTGCCTGAATATGCTGATTTAGTTGTTGGTGACCCATTACAAGCAGGAGTTTTAGCAGTTATGGCCATTGCTAAGACTGCAAAATTTGACATTAATAAAGTTAAAGGTAGGGTTTTATGATTATAGCAGTAAGTGGGAAAGGAGGAGTTGGAAAAACAGCATTTACTACACTTTTAATTAAAGCATTATCCAAAAAAACAAATAATATTTTAGTTGTTGATGCTGACCCTGATTCTAATCTTCCTGAGACTCTTGGAGTAGAAGTTGAGAAAACTGTTGGAGATATTAGAGAAGAACTAAAAAAAATAATAGAGAGATGTGGAGAAATTCCTGGAGGAATGAGTAAATTAGATTTTTTAAAAAGTAAGATTTATGAAATTTTAGTTGAGACAGATAACTATGATTTATTAGTTATGGGAAGACCAGAGGGAAGTGGTTGCTATTGTAGTGTAAATAACTGGCTTAGGCAGATAATAGATAATCTTTCAGGATATTACGATTATGTGGTTATTGATACAGAGGCAGGTTTAGAACATTTAAGTAGAAGAACTACCCAAAATGTTGATGTTATGATTGTTGTAACTGACCCAACTAAAAGAGGTTTGGGAACTGCTAAAAGAATTAAGAAACTTGCCAATGAATTAGATGTTAAATTTAAAGATATATATGTTGTAGCAAATAAAGTTAAAGAAGAGGATAAAGAGATTATAAAAAAGTATGCTGATGAATTGGGATTAAATTTAATTGGTATCCTTCCATACAATAAAGAGATAGCAGAATATGACTTAAAAGGTATTCCTTTATGGAATTTGCCAGAGGATAATGAAGTATATAAAGAAGTTGAAAAAATAGTTAATAGAATTATAAAATAAGGGTTATCATGATAGACTGCTTAATAGATAACACTTATAAAACAATAGACAATAAAGCAGTTATTTATCTCTATTTAATAAATAATATTCTAAAGGATAGAAACTTTAAGCCCTATTTTTATGCTGAACTTGATAAAAATAAAATAAATTTGGAAGATATTGAGAATATAAAAGATTTTCTTTTAAAAAATGATTTACTAAAATATGTTGAAAAAATAGATATTGTTAAAAAAAGAATTTTAAAAGAAGAAAAGGAAATTTTAAAAATTATAGCAACTCATCCCCAAAAGGTTCCTAAGCTAAGAAAAATTAAAGAAATTGTAAAGGAGATTTATGAGCATGATATTCCATTTGCTAAGAGATACTTAATAGATAATGATATTATTCCAATGGTTTATTGGGATTTTGAAAAAAATAAAGTTGTTAGTAAGGATATACCAAAATTAAATATGGTTGCTTTTGATATAGAGGTTTATAATGAAGGAAAAGAACCAAATCCTAATAAAGATCCTATAATAATGGCCTCTTTTTGGGATGGTAATGGTGGAAAGGTTATAACATACAAAGATTTTAATCATGACAATGTTGAGATTGTTAAAAATGAGAAAGAGCTAATAAAGAAAATTATTGAAGAATTAAAAAAGTATGAAGTTATTTTTACATACAATGGTGACAATTTTGATTTTCAATATTTAAAAGAGAGAGCTAAACTATACAATATAAAATTAGAACTTGGAAGAGAAGGAGAAGAGATTAAAATAAAGAGAGGAATATCTAATAAAGTCTATATTCCAGGAAGAGTCCATATTGATTTATATCCAATAGCAAAAAGATTATTAAAACTAACTAAATACACACTTGAAGATGTTGTTTATAACTTATTTGGCATTGAAAAGTTAAAAATTCATCATAAAAATATAGGACTATTTTGGGAAGATATAGATGAGAATTTAGTAGAATATTCTTTACAAGATGCAAAATATACCTATAAGATAGGAATTTATTTTTTTCCTCTTGAAGTTATGTTTTCAAGAATAGTAAATCAGGTTTTATTTGAAACTACAAGAATGACATCTGGTCAGATGGTTGAATATCTTTTAATGAAAAGGGCATATTTAGATAATTTAATAGTGCCCAATAAACCAGATGAAAAAGAATATAAAAGAAGATTAGAGGTAAGTTATGAAGGAGGATATGTAAAGGCTGTTAAAGGATTATATGAGAATATAGTTTATCTTGATTTTAGAAGTTTATATCCATCTATTATTATAACCTATAATATTAGCCCTGATACTTTAGATTGTGATTGTTGTAAAGATAATAGTGAAAAAATTTTAGGACATTGGTTTTGTAAAAAAAGGATAGGATTAATCCCAAAAACTTTAAAGGATTTAATTGATAGAAGAATGAAAATAAAAAAGCAAATGGCAATAACTGATAATAAAGAAATAAAAGAACTTTTAAATTATGAGCAGTTATCTTTAAAAATACTGGCAAATTCTCATTATGGATATTTAGCATATCCAAGAGCAAGATTTTATAGTAAAGAATGTGCTGAAATTGTTACTTATCTTGGAAGAAAATATATTAAACAGGCTATTGAAGAAGCTGAAAAATTTGGATTTAAAGTTTTATATATAGATACTGATGGATTTTATACTACCTGGAAAAAAAAGATAGATAAAGATGAACTAATAAAGAAAACTAAAGAATTTTTAAATTATATTAATAAAAAACTTCCTGGATTGATGGAGTTAGAATTTGAGAGCTTTTATAGAAGAGCTCTATTTGTAACTAAAAAGAAATATGCTGTTTTAACAGATGATAATAAAATAGAAGTTAAGGGTCTTGAAATTGTTAGAAGAGACTGGGCAAATATTGCAAAAAAAACACAAAAGAAAGTTTTAGAAGCTCTCTTAAAAGAAGGAAATATTAAAAAAGCTAAAAAAATTATTCAAGAAACTATAAAAAATCTTAGAGAGGGAAATATAGATATTGAGGATTTAGTTATCTATACCCAACTAACAAAGAAACCAGAAGAATATAAAACATCAGCTCCCCATGTAGAACTTGCTAAAAGATTAATAAGAGAAGGTAAAAGAGTTAATATTGGGGATGTTATTGGTTATGTTATTGTAAAAGGAGCTGAAAAGGTTAGTGAAAAAGCAAAATTACCTGAAGAAGTTAGTAAGGAAGATATTGATATAAACTATTATATTGAAAATCAAATATTACCACCTGTTTTAAGGGTTATGGAAGCACTAAACATAACTAAATCAGAATTAAAGAAGGAGGAAAAACAAAAGACATTAGATGAGTTTTTTACTTAATGTTTCTTTAATTTTTAAGTAAGTTATAGGAACCCAAAACATTAAAGATAGTATATTAAAAACAATTATTGGATAATCTTTTTTAATTAGTCCATATATTAACCAAAGTAATAATCCAGTCGTAAAGGTTATAACAAATGGGAGAGATATACTTCTTAAATCTTTCTCTTTCATAGATTTTATAAGTTGTGGCAGGGATGCAAATGTTGTTAAAGTTCCAGCAATATATCCAACAATATCATAGTCCAAATAAAACCACCTCGTTGAAATGGTGAAAGCTTGATAAAGAAACTATTAAAAGATAAAAAGATATTACTACTTATATTTTCAGTTACAATTTCTATATTAATTATTGCTGTTAAAGGTTTATACTTTGGGGTTGATTTTTCAGGGGGTAGTATAATAGTTTTAAAAGCTGAAAAACCAATGAATGACCAAGAGCTTCAATTAACTTTAGAGATTTTAAAAAAGAGATTAGATATTACAGGGTTAAGTGGTATTGAAATATATCCAAGAGGTAATCAGGAAATTGTTGTTGTAGTTCCTGCATCAGAAAATGCTCAAAAGATAATTAATATTATTAAGCATCAGGGTGTATTTGTTGCTAAGATTGATAATATAACAGTATATACAGGGAAAGATGTAGCTAAGGTTTATGAACCTTCAAAAATTCCAACAGAATCAGGTTGGGCTTATGGAGTAGAATTTGAATTAACAATGGATGCAGCTAAAAGATTTGCAGAGATTGCTAAAGGAAAGGCTTATCATAAAGTTGAGTTATATATGGATGGAAAACTTATTTCAGCACCTGTTTTATCTCCTGAATTGGCAACAGGAAAACCAGAACCACGTCAAGTTATAACAGTTGGTAAATATCCTCCAACAGAGCAAGAAAAGGAGGAGGCATTAGCTATATATTCAGCTTTAAAGTCTGGTGCTTTGCCTGTAAAGTTAGATGTTGAATATATATATATACAATATCTCCAGAATTTGGAAATGCTTTAAAAAAGAGTGTTTTTATTGCTATAATTTTGGCATTTATTGCTGTTGGAATTATAGTTGCTGTTAGATATAAAACTCCAAAATTATCCTTACCAATAATATTAACATGTTTATCAGAAATTATCTTAATTCTTGGATTTGCCTAATTAATAGGCTGGAGGTTAGACTTACCATCTATAGCTGGAATTATTGCAGCAGTTGGTACTGGAGTAGATAACCAGATAGTTATAGCAGATGAGATTTTAAAAGGTAGAAAAATTAAAGCAAGTATTAAAAGAGCATTCTTTATTATATTTGCCTCAGCATCTACATCTATAGCAGCAATGCTTCCATTGTTTGTTTTAGGTGTTGGATTATTAAAAGGTTTTGCTATAACAACTATTGCAGGAGTTTTATTTGGAATATTAATAACAAGACCTGCCTTTGCAAGAATTGTAGAAGAATTATTTAAATAATGTTATTAAAAAGTCAGTTCTAACCTCTAATTTTTTTATATGCTTCAACTCTTTCTCTAATTAACTTTTTTATTTCTTCTAAACCATCTCCTTTTTTTAAACATGCTGGCACTATAAATTTCCATTGTTTCCAAGGAGGAGAACAATTAAATGCTTTGGCAATATTATCTAATATTTTATCTCTCTCACTCTTTTTTATTTTATCCATTTTATTGGCAACAATAATAGGAGAGATTTTTAGGTCAGTTATTAAATTAAACATATCTATATCAATAGGAATTTCCCCTCTCTCATCCCATCTTTTTATAATTTCTAAAAAAGACTTTGAGTCAATAACCAATATACCTGCTGAAATATTATCTGAGTTTTCTTCAATATATCTAACAATATCATCCTTTATTTTCTCTTCAACCTTTTTAGGAAGTCCAGCCATATATCCAAATCCTGGCATATCTACTAAAATATAATCTCCCAAATCATACTCATTAATTTTTAAAGTAACTCCTGGTTTTTTTCCAACTCTAACATCTTTCCTTCCAGTTAATAATCTTATTAGTGTTGATTTTCCTACATTACTTCTACCAACAACTATGACCTTAGGTTTCTTCTTTTCTTTTTCCTTTTTTAATTTTAAATACCTATCTAAAAAGTCCATATTATTTCACTCTTTATATTGTAATTATTTTACCACCTTTTCTTACTTCTACTTTTCCATCTTTTAAAAAGAATCTTACATATCTACTTTTGTTCCCTCCAGTATCTTCCCCTTTTAATGGAATTTTATATTTTTGTAATAATTTTTTGGCAGTATCTACATTTTTTTGTCCAATATTCATATTACTTGGAGTCTTAAACATCTGAGCTCCTCCAGCAAGTTTAGCAATTAATTTATTTGGTCTTGCTCCTAAAACTGTTAATTTTGTAATTAATGCAGGAATTGCTGTATTTACATATTTTCCAGGGTCTTTTGGATTACTCTCTCTTGTTTCGGGAAGTACTGAATGGGCCATACCACCTATTTTTTTTCCTGGATCATATAACATAATCGCTACACATGAACCTAAAAGTGTCTCTAAAACTTCTGGACTTTTAGCCACTTCCAAGCCCCCTATTCTAACTTTAATAACCATAAAAACCCCACACAAAAAATAATATAAATATTTAAGTTTAGTTTATGCATTACTTAAATCTAAAATAAGGGCAACTCTACCATCTCCAAGAATTGTAGCCCCTGCCAATCCAGGAATATTTTTGAGCATTCCAGTAAGGGATTTAACAACTATATCCTCTCTACCTATAACATCATCTACTACTAAACCCATTTTACCTTCACTCTTTTCAATAATAACAATTGTTAATTCATCTTCAATATCACTTTTAGTTTGTAAGTGACTAATACCTAAGAAATCTTTTAACCATATTACTGGAATTATCTCATCTCTATATATAATTGTGTTAGTTCCTTCAACATTTTTAATATCTGATTTTTTTCTTAAAGTTACATCTAAAACACTTGTAATAGGAATTGCATAGACTTGGTCTGCCAATTTCATTAATAAAGCTGTAATAATTGCCATTGTTAATGGTAGTTTTAAGACTACTTTTGTACCTTTACCCTTTTCAGAATAAACTACTACACTTCCACCTAAAGATTCAATCTTAGTTTTTACAACATCCATTCCTACTCCTCTACCAGAAACATCAGAAACTTTATCAGCTGTAGAAAATCCAGGCATAAATATAAGATTTATAATTTCATGGTCACTCATCTTTTCAGCTTCTTCAGGAGTAATAAGTCCTCTCTCTATAGCTTTTTTCTTAATTTTTTCTGGGTCAATTCCTCTACCATCATCCTCAACAATAATTAAAACATAATCTCTTTCTCTTTTAGCAGCTAATCTTAACAGTCCTTTTCTTGGCTTACCAACTTTTTCTCTCTCTTCAGGTGGTTCAATACCATGGTCTAAAGCATTTCTAATAAGATGAACTAAAGGTTCTGCCAATTCATCGAGTACTGTTCTATCTAATTCAATATCAGTACCTTCCATTATAAATTCTACTTCCTTACCTAATGCCTTTGCCAAATCCCTAACCATTCTTGGGAATCTGTTAAAAACATAAGAAACTGGGACCATTCTCATGGCCATAACTTCTTCTTGAAGTTCATTAATTAACATGCTTAATCTTCCAACGGCATTTTGAAGTTCTTTAATTTGATATTTATTAGCAATTTGTGCAAAATTAGCCCTTGTAATAACTAGTTCTCCCACAAGATTCATTAATTTGTCAAGTTTTTCAATGTTTATTCTAATTGTTTTTGTGGTTGGTTTTTTTTCTTCTTTTTTTGGAAGTTTAGGTTTTTGAGTTGTTGTTGATTTAGTTTCTTTTTTCTCTTCTTTAACTTCTTCTTTTTTTTCTTCTTTTTTCTCTTCTTCTCCTGGAGGTACTACTTCAACATTTTTTATTTCAGGAATATTTAAAACTGTTTCTTTAATGTCATCTTCATTATATTCCTCATTTAACTTAATATATACTACAAATCTAAGGCCATTAAATTCTCCATTTTGAATTTTTTCTATTGGAGGAATTGTTTTAACTACTTCTCCAAGATTTTGAAGTTCTTTAATTACCATATATGCCCTAACTGCCCTTAATTAACATTCATCATCTAAATAAACTACAACCTTATAAGCATCAGGAACTGTTTCTTCCTCTTCTATAACTTCTTCTTCAATTTCCTCTTCTATTTCTTCAATTTCTATCTCAACTGGAGCAATTGCAACATATTCTATTTCTGGTAATCCTTCTAAAGTTTTTTTAATTTCTTCAAGGTCCTTATTAGATAAGAATATAATCTCTATTTCGTCAGTTGGCTTTTCTTTTAGTTCTCCTTCAGTTGGTTTAGATAACAAAATTTCTCCAATATTTCTAACCCTTGCAAATACTACTGCCAATCTTGCAGCTTTTAATTCACAAGATTCTTCAACTTTAGCTTTTAAATGATAAAGTTTATACCCACTTTCTATTTTTTCTTTAATTAACTGTGCAAATTCACTTAAATCAAATTGTTCATGATTTAATTCAACTTCTATTTCTTCTTCTTTAGTTATTTCTTTAGTTTCAGTTTCTTCCTCTTCTTGAGCTTTTTTAATTTTTTCAATAATTTCATCTAAATTAATTTCTTCTGATGGTTTTTTATTTTCTTCTAATATCTTAGCAATCTTCTCCAAAGTTTCAATTATTTCCTCAAGAGTATCATATACAGACTTAGTAACTATTACTTCCTCTTTTTCTATTTTCTCAATTAATAATTTAATCTCATCTAAAAAAGTTTTAAATTTTTCATCTCCTAATATATCAGCAATCTTTTGGAAAATTTCAAGAGAGTTTTTTATACTTTTAATACTTTCTTCAAAATCTTCTTCTACCTCTACCTTAGGAACTTCTACAACTTCCTTTATTATTTTTTTTACCTTTACTGTAGTTTTTGGTTGTTTATACTTGATAACTATTTTTTTAATTTTTGCCTTAGACTCCTCTTTTTTTTCTTCTTCTTTCTTTACTTCTTTCTTTTCTTCCTTTTTTTCTTCTTTTTTAGGTGAAGGTTCTTCTTTACCCTCTAAATATTTATTTTTTAATCTTTTAATTTCTTCTATTAATGAATTTACATCTACTTCTGTCTCATAGTTTCCAGATTTAACCTCTTCTAACATTGTTTCTAAGGCATCTAAACATTTAAAAAGTAAATCAATAATTTCAGAAGTTACTGGAATCTTACCATTTCTAATATAGTCAAGTATATCCTCCATATGGTGAGTTAATTCTGAAACATGTGTTAATCCGACAGTTCTGGCTCCTCCCTTTATAGTATGTGCTGACCTAAAAATTTGATTTATTAAATCAAGGTTATCAGGATTTTTTTCAAGTTCCAATAAACACTCATTAATTGTTTGAATATGTTCTTCTGCCTCTTCAATAAATACATCTAAATATTCCTCCATAATGTCTGCCATACAATAACCCCCCTAACACTCTAAACCTTTACCCTAATATCTCTTTACAGAATTTCACAATTGCCTTTGGTATTTCAGATGGGGGTAAGACAGCATCAGCTATTCCTAATTCAATAACAGCCTTAGGCATACCAAAGACAACACAAGTTTCTTTATTTTGAGCTATAATTTTTCCTCCTTTCTCTTTAATTTTCTTAAAGCCATATGCTCCATCTCTACCTATTCCAGTTAAGATAACTCCAACAGCTTTACCACCATAAACATTTGCAACAGCATCAGCAGTAACATCTACTGCTGGCCTTGTTCCATTAACTTTTGGCATTTGATTATCTAACACAATATATACACTATCCCCTCTTTTTCTTAGTAACATATGGTAATCTCCTGGAGCAATATAAACATATCCAGGTTGAACTCTTTCTCCATGTTCAGCTTCTTTAACATTTAAAACAGACACCTGATTAATCCTTTCAGCAAATAACCTTGTAAATCCTGAAGGCATATGTTGAACAACAAATATAGGAGGCATTCTTTTAGGAAGCTTAGATATAATTTCAGTTACTACTGGTGGCCCTCCAGTTGATGAACCTATAATGACACACATCTCTTTTAATTTACTTTCAGGATATGGTAAATCACTAACAGCTGGCAATGTTGTTGGAGCTTTTTTTTCAACTTCTGGTTTTTGTTGAGTTACTGTTGGTTGTGTCTCTCTTCTAATAATTGGTCTTCTTCTTAAAACCTTAGCTTTTGCTGCAGCTTTAACTTTTCTTATAATCTCTTCTCCTATCTTTCTAATATCTAATGAAATACTTCCTGAAGGTTTTGGAATAAAATCAACAGCTCCATATTCTAAAGCTTTAAATGTTATCTCTGAACCTTCTTTAGTTAAAGCAGATACCATTACTATTGGAGTAGGTCTTATTTCCATTATTTTTTTAACTGCCTCTAAACCATTCATTCTTGGCATTTCAACATCCATTGTAATAACATCTGGTTCTAATTTTTGAACTAGCTCTATAGCCTCTAAACCATCCCTAGCTGTTCCTACTACTTCAATCTCAGGGTCTGAGTTTAAAATATCAGACAGTACTTTTCTCATAAATGCAGAATCATCTACTATTAATACTCTTATTTTCTTGTTACTCATTTTATCCCTCGTATCCTAATTCTAAATCAAGTAGTTGGGATATATTTAATAATATAATTAATCTTTTATCTAATTTAATGATTCCCTCTATATATTCACTACCAGTTGCTCTCTTTATTGTTGTAACAGGGGTTATTTGGTCTTTTGTTATTTGCATAACATCATTAACTCCATCTACCAAAATCCCTAAAGTTTGATTATTTATTTCTATAACCATAACTAATTTTTCATCCTTTTCGTTTTCATTTTCATATGATGAATATATCCCAAGTTTTCCTTTTAAATCTATTATTGGAGTAATTTCACCTCTAATATTTGTTACTCCAACTACATAACTTGGGGCATTTGGAAGAGGGGTTATATCTGATTTCTTAAGTTTTAGCACTTCTCTAACTTCATCAACTTTTAACCCATATTCATTTTCTCCCAATCTAAAAACAACAATCTTTAATATACTATCATCACCCAAAACATTCACCCAGAAATTAGTTATACTTAATATTTTTAATAGATTTTATTATTTATAAATGTTAGATTAAAATAATAATCTAAAAATCATATATAAATAAAATTAACTATTATAATTTAAAAAATAAATAAAAAAATAATTTTTATCTAACTCTAAACTGACAAAAATTGTCTCCTAATCCTGCACAATGAGTCTCTTTTAGATTTATTGGTTTGTTATATATCTTTTCTAAAACCCCTGCTATAAATCCACCTTCAAAATGACATAAAGGTTTATTAATTTTAGGAACTCCAGAACATGAGATACATTCATAAATTCTTATAGTTAATGGGTCTTTTTTAACAATCTCAGGAATTCCAATTTTATTTTTTTTCAATAAAATTAAATAATTCTTCAATATCGTAAATCTCCAATGTTCTACCAAAGTCTTTCCCTGCATAATAAAAAACAGATTCTGCTCCTTTTCCTAAAAATCTTTCTAAATCAGCAAATCTTATAATTCTAAACAAAACTATATTTATTTCATTTCCTAAACGTTTTCTATTAGTTTTGCTTAATTCTGAAATGGAATACTTCATAATTTTACAGCCTCATTATTTGGGTAAGTATTTAATTATTACATAAAGAAGAGATTATATTAAATTTTTGCTTTAAAAGTCTATTAATATTTAAATGTTAACTATTTTACTAATTTCATTAGGTTTAAATATCCCCTTTTCAGTTATTATTCCAGTTATTAGTTCTGGAGGAGTTTTATCAAATGCATAGTTATATGCCTTTGCATTTTTTGGAGCAATTCTTACATTATCAATATATAGTACTTCCTTTTCACTTCTTTCCTCTATTTTTATATCTTTTTCATCACTGTAAAAATCTAATGTTGATATTGGTGCTGCAACATAAAAGGGAATATTATGATAGTTTGCTAATACTGCTAAACTATATGTCCCTATTTTATTATATACAGTTCCATCTCTTAGAATTCTATCAGCACCTACTATTATCTTATCTATCTCTCCTTTTTGCATTAAAAAACCAGCTGAGTTATCTGTTATTATTCTGTAGGGTATTTTTTCATATTCTAATTCAAATGCTGTTAATTTTGCTCCTTGTAATCTTGGCCTTGTTTCATCTATTATAACCAATATATCTTTTCCATTGTAGTGGGCAAACCTTATAACACTTAATGCTGTCCCATATGCAGAAGTTGCTAGAGCTCCAGCATTACAATGTGTTAAAACAGTATCCCCATCATTGATTAATTTTTCTCCAATTATTCCAATATTTTTACAGATTTCAATATCTTCATTATGGATTTTTTTAGCTTCATCTAAAATTTTTTTTCCTTTTTCATAAGCTTTTAGGCATCTATCTAAAGCCCAAAATAAATTTACTGCTGTTGGACGAGTATTTTTTAATGTATTGTATGCCCTATATATGTTCTCTCCCTTTATTTCAGCCAAAGCTAACCCATAAGCAGCAGATATTCCAATAGCAGGAGCTCCTCTTACAACCATATCTTTAATAGCATAGGCAACATCTTCATAAGTTTTACAGATAAAGTATTCTAAATTATGTGGTAATTTCCTCTGGTCTATTAGTATTAACTCTCCTTTTTCATCATCCCAAATTATTGGCTTTAGCATAATTTTAACCTCTTTTATAGTTCTTTAGTTTATAAATTTTTATTAATTATATGATTCTAACCCAAATATTTAACTGACATAAACCAAAAAATTTATATATAAGTTTTGTTATTAAATATTATCGCTTGTTTTGAGTAGCCCGGTGGTGTAGTGGCCTATCATCCGGGGCTTTGGACCCCGGGACCGCGGTTCGAATCCGCGCCGGGCTGCCATTTGTTTAACTTTAAATTATTTATTTTATTTATTTTTTTATTAATTAATATCAATTAATTTAAATTAATAAAACAATGGTGAGAAAATAATAAATAGGCTCCTAAATGCATTAAAAGAGGCAAAAGAAGATGATTTAAAAATATTAAAAATTATTGAGTTAGAAATGAGAAGGCATGAATGGGTTCCTTTAGAAGTTATAATAAAAAAGTCTAAACTTCCTGAGAAGGATGTTTTATATAGATTAAAAAGATTAAATAAATTTGGATTTATAAATAGGAGTATTTACGGCTATGCCGTTTCCTTTGCAGGTTATGATGCATTAGCAATTAATGCTCTTTATAAAAAAGGAATTTTAAAGGCAATTGGGAATAAATTAGGAGTTGGAAAAGAGGGAGATGTATATCTTGTTTTATTAAATAATGATAAAGAAACAGTTTTAAAATTTCATAAGCATGGAAAAACATGCTTTACAAGAGGTAAAAGATATAGGGAGTATTTAGCAGATAAACATCATATAAGTTGGTTGTATGTCTCAAGGTTATCTGCTGAGACAGAGTATAAAATATTAAATGAATTATTCCCATTGGTTAAAATACCAGAACCAATTGCTTGGAATAGACATGCTATTATTTTAGGTAAGGTAAATGGAGAAGAATTAAAGAGAATAGATTTATCTAAATTTATGAGTAAGGAGGAGATTAATAATTTATTTTGGAATATTTTTGAAGAGATTAAAAAGGCCTATAAAATAGGATATATACATGGAGATTTAAGTGAATTTAATATATTATTTGATGGTGAAGATTTTGTTATTATTGACTGGCCTCAAGCAATTTATAAAGAACATCCTGAAGCTGATTTTTACTTAAAAAGAGATATTGAGAATCTTGTTAGATATTTCAAGAAATATAAAATAAATCTTCCATCTGTAGATGAGTTAATACAAAAAATAAAAGAATAAGTTTATACTTGTTCTACTAATAACCTTGCTGTTTCTGGAGTATATCTCCAATCTGATGGTAATACTCCTTTTTCTTTATAGTATTTAACTAATCTTTTTATTTTAGATTCTATTAATTGTAATCCTCTTTTAGAATGTAAATCTTTTGGATGTTGTTCAAGGTGTTTTCTTAAATTAACAGCTCTTCTCATTAAGTTTAATAAATCTTCTGGAACTTTTGGATATAAATTATGTTCTTTCATTATTTTACTTATCTTTTTGCCAGTTATTAGCTTAACATCTGGAATTCCATAAGTATCTCTTAATATTATCCCTATTTGTGCTGATTGATAACCTTTTTTAGCCAATTCAACAACTAACTCTTCTACTTGCTCCGGTGTGTATTTTACCCATTCAGGTGGTTCTGTCCTGTATGGTTTTTTTGAACCGGAGCGACCTCTTTTTCTTGCGTGCATTCTTGCCATTTTATCACCCGACGGTCGCCAGTTCTTTTTGTTCTTTTTAGGTAGAAAAATAAATTTATACTTCTACTATATAATATTTTTCAATGAACATATAAAAGGGGTTTGGTTATGAATCAATATATATTATTATTTGCAATATTTTCATTAACCTTTGCTGCTTTAGTTGGATTAAGATTAGCTTTTAAAAAAGAGACTGCCAATGTTTTAATTGGCAGTTCTTTAATAACCATAGTTATTGGAACAATGATTGTAGTTATATCTAAAAAGTTCTCTATACCTTTTGCAAGTTCTATTGCCTTAGTTATTTTTGTTTGTGGGGTTATTGGTTCTTTAGCATTTTCTAAGGTTATTGGTGGAGATAATGGAAAAAGATGACATCTTTGTTGTTATTCCTGCATATAATGAGGAAAAAATGATTCAAAAAACTATTAAAAATCTTAAAGATTATGGATATAATAATATTATTGTTGTAGATGATGGTTCTAAAGATAGAACTTACAATTTAGCTAAAGATATGGATGTTATAGTTTGTAGGCATATTATAAATAGAGGATTAGGTGGAGCATTAGGGACAGGTATTAAATGTGCTCTCTTATATAATCCAAAAGTTATAGTAACTTTTGATGCTGATGGCCAGCATCATCCTGGGGATATTGAAAAGGTTGTTAAACCAATCTTAGAAGAGGGTTATGATTTTGTTATTGGAAGTAGAATGATGGATAAAAAAGAATTAAAAAATATGCCCTTAGTTAAAAGAATTGGAAACTTTGGATTAAACTTTATAACCTATTTAATGGGTGGCTATTTTGTTACTGATAGCCAAAGTGGATTAAGAGCATTTTCCTACAATACTGCCAAAAAAATAGTTGAAAATTTAAAAAGTAATAGATATGAAGTTTCATCAGAGTTTATAATACTTGCAAAAGAATTAAATTTAAAAATAAAAGAAGTTCCAATAAAAACAATATATACTGACTACTCTATGAGTAGAGGAACTAATGTAATAACAGGATTTAAAATATTATTTAAATTACTTAGCCAAAAATTATTTTAACTTGCTATTTCTTCTCCTTCTTTTATGTACCCTTCAGTTTCTTCTTTTTTAGCTAAGGATAAAACTTCAGATTTGTATATAATAACATTTCTTATTGGGAATATCTTTTTACACTCATTTTTTATTTTTTCAGCCATTTCTCCTAAGAGCATTGCCTGAACATATAATGGGAATGTTTTTTCTTTAGCCATTTCTTTTATAATTTCTTCCATTTTTTTCCTAATATCTGATTTTTGTTTAGTATTTGCTCTATAAGATGTTAAAACCATAGCTTTAGTTCTTATCTTATAACCATCTTTTGTTGTAACATCTAAAATTGCATCTATTCTACTTCTTCTCCTTCTTATTTGTGCTTTCATAAACTCTCTTGTTGTATCATGCCCATAAAATTGAGCAATTGCCTTATTTCCTGTTATTCCAAAAATTTTCCAGTAAATTCTATGCATGTGTTTAGTAGGGTCTCCAGTTAAGTCTTTTAAACTAATCTCAGCAACTCTCCCCAAAACTAAACTTGGGTCATTTGAAGGAGTATATCCTACGAAAACACCTCCAAATTCTGGAGTTGAATAAATTTCATACCAAACTTTTTCTTTCCATTTATCTCTTACTTTTCTTACTTTCCTTCTACTTCTTGCAGTTCTTGCAGTTGCCATAATTTATTCACCTTTTTAATCTTCTTTATAAAATTCTGTTAGGTCTTCAGCTCTTTTATAAGGCCTTGCTATTTCTGCATATAACCTTTTTATATCTTTAGCTTTTGCTTTATTGGAAAATCCTTTATTGTCTAATTTTATTTTTTTTAATTTAAAATAACCATCATTAACTTTATAGATTTTTCCAACTTCAAACTCATACTCATTAGGAACTAACAAATATATACTATAGGTTTTTTCTTTGTCATTAATGCTAATTCCTATTTTTTTAGGAATAGATAATGATTTTGTCCATATTGTTTTGATATCCTTACCCAATGATGAATTTACATTTTTAGGTGTTTCAATTTTAGTTATTTTCAAAGATTCCCCATCTATCTCTATAACATCTCCAACTTTATATTTTTCATCATGAGGAATTTCTATAATCTTACTTTCAGATATGTCATATCTACTGATAATTATCTTTGCTTGATTGAGTTTTATCTTATCTGATAACTCCCAAACAATTCCACATTTAGGACATTTTAATAAATAATAGTAAGATTTGTCATAAACTTTTTTCTTTAAAATTTCTTGTTCTTCATATCCACAATTTTTACATGTAACACTTAATTTTTCTGACATAATTTATCAGCTTATTTTTTTCTTCTTCTTCTCCTTCTTCTTCTATCTTGTGGCTGAATTATTATTCTAACTTTTGGATTCATTGCTCTCTCTAAGAATTCTTCATAAGTAAATGGAACTTTATCCCCTTCAATAATTCCTTTGTTCTTTAAAAATTCTCTTGTCAGTAAGTAGTAAAGTAAAGCAACAGCTTTTTTCCCTTTATTGTTTGCAGGAATAATTAAGTCAATAAATGAAGTTAAATGCTCTGTATCACACAACCCAACTATAGGAATACCTACTTCAACAGCTTCTTTTAATGCTTGTCTATCTACTCTTGGGTCACTTATAAAAATAACTTCTGGCTCCATAAATCCACTGTATGATGGATTTGTTAAAGTTCCAGGGACAAATCTTCCAATGACTGTTCTAACTCCTGTATATTTTCCAAACTCTTCTAATGGTCCCATTGTATAAATTCTTCTTTAAACAGCTAATATATCCTCTGGTTCATATCTTGCCAAGAACTTAGCAGCAACTCTTAATCTTTCATCTGTTTTTCTGACATCTAAAACATATAACCCATCTGGTCTAACTCTATATATGAACTTCTCCATGTCTTTAGTTTTTTGCTGAGTTCCAATATGAACTCCTGAAGCTAAATACATATCTAAAGGAACCAATAAATTTAACTCTGTCATATTTTCCACCTTTTAAAAGAGTTTTTTTAAAGAATTTTAAGGAGCTATAAAAAATTAGTGGTTTTTTGCCCCCAGGAATAAAATTTATGTTTCAGTATATAAATCTTACTTTCCTCTTCTACCATGAGCTCTTATACTCGGTCTAACCTTTTCAGCACCAATTCCTTTGTTTCTTAAACCTCTTCCTTTCTTACCAGCTGAAGTTAATCCTCTGAAAGCTCTACCTTTGTGTTTTCCTGTACATAGCCAGTTATAGTTAGGGTCTGCCTTTATAACTGGGTGATTAGGGTCAACTAAAATAACCTCATACCATTTATGTTTTCCATCCTCTCCAACCCAGTAGGAGTTAAGAACTTCCATATTTGGGAATTTTCTTGCAGCTCTTTCTTCTGCAATTCTTTGTATAGATTTACCCATTGTTATTTTATTAACTCCTAATGTTGCTGGTTTTTTTGAGTTTTTAGGTCTTGATTTTCTTAAACCTCCTCTTCTTACTCTAACTCTAACAACAATTATTCCCTGTTTTGGTTTATAACCTAATGCTCTTGCTCTGTCCAATCTTGTAGGTCTTTCAATTCTAACAACTGCCGGCTCTCTTCTCCATTCTTGTAATCTTTCCCATAACAATTCTCTAACGTAACTCTCCTTAGGTCTTTTCCATGCTTCTCTTATATATTTATATATACCCATTTTATCCCTCATATTTAGGGTTCTGCCTTAGATGGCAACATCCCCTTTATATTGGATAAGAAATAAAATATTATTCTATTATATTAAGTTAATGGTATATAAAAAAGTATGTAAATATATTTAATCCTTTATATTATTAATTATATAATTGTACTCTAAAATTAACCTATAATCTTCTTCAGGGATTACTCTCATTGCCTTACCCATTAAATGCCCACTCCACTTCTTTTTATTGGTAATGAATTTAAGATTAGGAATTAAATCTTTAAAATTAATTGGTGGTTCAAAAATTTTAATCTCCTTAAGTTTAACCCTATATGGAAATTTTTCATTTGGATTTTTTGGAGTAGGTTTAAATATCTTTGAGTTATCTTTATAAACTTCTGATATTACTTCATAAATTCCTCTAATATATGGTGGCTTATAATCTTTCCCACTTCTCTGAATTTCATAAATAACCAACTTATCCCCAATTTTAACCTTATCCCTTATCTATTGTATTTTTATGCCTTTCTGAAACACCCCATATTTTTTTATCTTTTATTACTTTCCAATTATCTTCATTTGTTATACAAAGCCAATATGTCATATTATTCACCTAAATTATAATTTTTCTTCCATGATAAATCTATAGTAATATTTCCCCCCTGGAAATCTCCAGTAATTTCTCCATGAGATTCTTCAATATTTCCCTCAATTTCTAAGTAAATTGTTTTTAGTTCTTCAATATTTTTCTCATCAGTTTTCCAGAGCCCTCTTTTATATGCCTCTAACAATCTTCTACTAATTTCCTCTAAAGCATAAATATTATTTTCTTTAAAGAACTTTCTATTTTCTTCATTTTTTATATATGTGTTAAATATTTCATCAAATATCCAACTATCAACTTCTTTAGTTGTGGCACTCCAACCAAATACTCTCCCAATTCTCTTTGCTATATCTCCAGCCCCTTTATAATTATGCTTTTTCATCCCCTCTATCCATTTTGGATTTAAAAGTTTAGATAATGAAACTCTTTCAATCTCTTCTTTTAATGTTCTTATCTCAACCTTATCTGAATTTCTTGTATCTCCATAATATACTTTAATATCTTTCTTTGATATAACCCTTGCAGCATTTGTTAATCCTCCATGAGTTCCAAAATAGCTACAACATCCAAATAAATCATATTCATCAGTAATAACTTTATTAAATGTTATATCAACACTTTTTAATATATTTTCAAATGCATTCTTTGCATATACTCCATAAACATTTTTTCCATAAGCATATGAATTCCAAAGCATAAAGGCATCTTTTAGATCCTCCTCATTCTCCCAAGCACTTGCATATACAGCATATTTAACTCCATTTCCATAAGTTCCTGGTTTTGAACTAAATATTCTATATGTTGCCTCTCTAAATGAGAATCCTTTTTTTATTCCTTCTAATACATGTTTTTTAATATAGTTCATCTCAATTGGCTCATCTAACTTGGCAACTTTTGTTATTGCTTCATCAACTATTTCCATACAATTTGGAAAGTTATCTCTTAAAATTCCGCTCACTCTTATAGTTACATCAATTCTAGGCCTTCCTAACTCTTCTAATGGTATAACTTCTAAACCAACAACTTTTCCACTTCTCCATTTTGGTCTTACTCCCAATAAATGAAGAATTTGAGCCATTCCTTCTCCATCAGCCCACATAATATCAGATGCCATCCAATATATGGCAATATTTTCAGGATACTTTCCATTTTCCTTTAGATACTTTTCAGTCAATTTTTCAGCTAATAAAACTCCAACTCTATATGCGGCCTTTGTTGGAATTTTATATGGGTCAAGAGAATAAAAATTCCTACCAGTTGGGAGAATATCTTCATTTCCTCTTGTTATTAATCCAGAAGGTCCTGGTTCTATATACTTTACATCAATAGCATTTAAAAGAGCATCTATTTCTTTTGATTGCTCTATTTTCTCATTTATATTGAGTATTCTCTCTTTCAGTTCTTTATCTTTAATATCCTCTCCTCTTAATACTTTTTTTATTTCCTCTCTTAAGTTTCTTTTATAGTCAAACTCTAAAATACTATTTATATACTCAATTCTCTTTTCTCCTTTTGGTAATTCCCCAAATATATGCATGCCATCATTAATTTTTGAATTCTTTATTAGTTCTAAGGTATCTCTTAGTTCATTAAATATCTCTCTAAATTTCTCATGAATCTTTCCTTCCTTTTCAATTTTTTTAATTTTTTCTTTAATTTTTGATAAATTAGTTTTTTTAATTTCCTCTATAATTATATGCTCTAATTGATGTCTTCTTGAGACATCCATCTCTTTTAAATATTCACTTATATATGTCTCCAATATCTCCAATTCTTTATCTATTGCATTTACCATAACGGTTTGCATGTGGTCTATAATAGTTGCGTAACTTCTTCTCTTTGCTATAGTTCCTTCTGGAGGATTATCTGAGTTATAAATATATAGATGAGGAATATCTCCTATACAGATATCTGGATAGCATTCATTTGATAAACCAACATTTTTTCCAGGTAAAAATTCAAGAGTCCCATGAGTTCCAACATGAACTATAACATCAGCAATATCATTAAAATATTTATATGTTGCTATATATTGATGTGTAGGAGGACATTCTGGGTCATGTAAAATTTTGCATACTCTACCATCACATCTTGCCCCAGCACATCCTCTTTTTGGTTGGACACATATATAGATATTTCCAAATTTTAAACCAGTTATAACAATCTTATTTTTTCCATCACTATCTTTATAAACCATAGAGGCAGGAATATCTTTTCCATTTAAATCTCCCCAAGTTTCTAAAACCTTCCTTTTAGTATTGTCAGGGAGAGAATTAAAATACTCCATATATTCCTCTTCATCCATTAAATAGAGATATCCACCTTTTGCAATAATTTCCTCTACAGTAGTCCATCTAAATTCAGAAATTGCTTTTTTTTCCAATATTAATTTTGCTAATTCTTTTCCAGTCTTTGGGATATTTTCAATATAATATCCTTCTTCTTTCATTTTATTCATTATTCTTATTAAACTCTCAAATGTATCCAAATGTGCAGCACTTCCAACTGTTGCCTCAACTGATGCACATGCAGAGTTGTGAAGAATAAAAACAACTTTTCTGTCTTTTTTTGGTTTATATTTTAGTTCAATCCATCTCTTAATTCTTCTAACTACTTTATCAATTCTATCAGTTATAGGTAATTTTTTTTCTAAGACTCCATCTTTATGGACAGTCCCAATTATAATTGGCTCTATAACACCCTCAAATTCAGGTAAAGCAACAGTCCAACCTATATCTGCAGATAATCCTTGAGTATCTTTTTTCCATTCTTCATATGTTTTATAATAACTAACTATTGGATGAAAAACTGGAACATTTAGTTTTTTTAATATCTCTATTCCCTGTAGTTTCTTTAAACTGCCATTTTCAACAACAGTCCCTAATGGAAAGGATAGTAGGTTTATTAAAGCATCTATAATTGGTTTTTCATCTTTAAAAAAGTATTTTAATATACACTCTCCACTACCAATAGCATTTAAATAATCATTTTTTGCACCATATGTAAAAACAGGAATTACATTAAAATGTTCTTCTAATTTATTTATTAATGTATCAATAATTTCCATATCTTCATTTACTAAATAGTGCCTTGAAAATAAAACTCCAACAGTGTTTTTTTTGCTAAAATTAACATTATTTAGAAATTCTTCTAAACTTTCAAAAATTTTACCTTTATAATATATTCCTTGGAAAGGTTTTTCTTTGGGTGGAGATACTGGAATATTAATATTTAATGTCTCTTTTATAAGATATAAAAGTAGATTTTTGAAATTATCAATTCCACCATAGAAAGTATATAAATAAGCTTTATGTGAAAGTCTTGAGTTCCAATAACTTGGGTCTTGACCAGTTATTATTAAATTTTTAAATCTATTTATATTTATTTCATCATAAAAATCTCCTGTGGAAATTCTGTATATAAATACAATATCTGATTTCTTAGCATCATCTAAAAATTCCTCTAACTTATCTGGCATATCTCTTGTTGAATATAATTTTAAATCAATATTTAAATCTTTTAAATCTTTTTTTAGTTCATGCCAGGCCTTATTTAATATAGAACAATAAGATGCCCACATAAGGGCAGTTATAGTTATCATACAATCACCATAAATTTTCATACTTTGTTATAATAATTATCATGATTAATAATTATATTTTTTTGTAAAAAATTGATAGATTTATAAATTTGGAAATATATTATTAAAAAACAGAAAATTTTTCATAATATTCTACTATACCTATATTAAGCTGATTCTATAAATAGTTTAGGATTTAGATTAAACAATAAAAGAAATCAACTTTTAAATTCCTATTTTATACTATATATAATCTTATCAAATAATAAAAAGATGCTTATTTTAGATAGTATTTTAATATCCTAAAATTATATATATTGGGTTGTTAAATATTAATTAAGCTTTCTAAACTAAACTATTCTTTGAGATATAATTATTATAATATATCTAAATTAAAAAACATAAAAACAATAAAGAGGGGATAAAAGTATGGTAACTGTTTATGATGTTCCAGCAGATAAGTTAATTCAAAAAACTGCTCAAAAATTAAAAGAAATGGACTTAAATGTTCCTTCCTGGGTTCCATTTGTTAAAACAGGAGTAAGTAGAGAAAGAAGACCAGAGCAAGATGATTGGTGGTATATTAGATGTGCATCCATATTAAGAAAAGTTTATATTAATGGACCTGTAGGTGTTGAAAGATTAAGAACTGCTTATGGAGGCAGAAAAAATAGAGGGCATGAGCCAGAACATTTCTATAAAGGTAGTGGAAACATTATTAGAACAGCCTTACAAGAATTGGAAAGATTAGGTTTTATTAAAAGAACTCCTAAGGGTAGAGTTATAACTCCAAAAGGTAGAAGTTTCTTAGATAATTTAGCTAAAGAAGTCAAAGATGAAATTATTAATGAGATTCCTGAATTGGCTAAGTATTAAGTGATTATTATGGACCCTGAAGAAATTAAAAAAAGAAAGTTAATGGCATTACAGGAAAAACTTGCCCAAGAACAACAAGTTAATGAACAGGCATTATTAGAGGCAGAACTACAAAAAAGAGCTTTATTAAGAAAAATTCTAACTGCAGAAGCAAGAGAAAGATTAGAAAGAATAAGAATGGCAAGACCTGAATTTGCTGAGTTGGTTGAAATTCAACTTATTCAACTTGCTCAACTTGGTAGAATTCCTATACCCTTAGGAGATAAAGAGTTTAAAGCATTATTGGAAAAAATTGCTACTGCAAGAAAAAAGAGAACTCCAAGAATAATAAGGAAGTGAGATTTTGGAAGTTTATTTATTATTTAGTGGAGGAAAAGATAGTTCCCTTGCTGCTTTTATCTTAAAAAAACTTGGATATAATGTAACACTTATAAATATAAATTTTGGAGTTCTTGATAGTTATAAGTTAGCAGAAGAAACTGCAAAAATTTTAGGCTTTAAATTTAAAGTTATTAATCTTGATTTAGATATTTTAGAAAAAGCTATAAATATATTAATTAAATATGGATATCCTGGGCCAGCTATAAACTATATTCATAAAAATGTTTTGGAAATCTTATCTGATAAATACAAGATTTTGGCTGATGGAATTAGGAGAGATGATAAGGTTCCAAAACTTTCATATTCTGAGATTCAAAGTTTAGAGATGAGAAAAAACATTCAATATATCTCTCCATTATTAGGATTTGGTTATAAAACATTAAGATACTTAACCAACAAATATTTTATAATTGAAGAAATTGAAAGTGGTACTAAAATAACATCTGATTATGAAGCGGAGATTAGAGCATTGCTAAAAGAGAGAGATATAAATCCTAATAATTATTTTCCTAAACATAAACAAACAAGAATTGTAGGGGTGAAAGAATGGGGAGTATAAAACCATTTGGTAAAAAAATAAGATTAGCCAAAGCATTAAAACAAAATAGAAGAGTTCCTCTATTTGTTATTTTAAGAACAAAGGGGAGAGTTAGATTCCATCCTAAAATGAGATTCTGGAGAAGACAAAAAATTAAGGCATAAATAAATAAAAAACTTCTCCTTTATAATTTTTTAATATTAGGTTATCTATTGGTTCCTCATTGGATAAGGGTCTCAGTATAAAAGGAACTTTTAATTTTTTTGATAATTGTAAGCAATATTTTTGTAAATCATAAGGTAACCTTATAGAATATATTAAATCAACATTAAGATAAAAATTTTTTGTTATATCTCCAACAATCCCATTTAATCCCAAAAGATGAGCTTTTTCTATTGATTTCTTATTTATATCTAAAACATAAACATTAAAATATTTTTTTAAGTGTAATGCTACATCATAATTATATCCTACTCCAACCTCCAAAATATTTTTTGCATTTCTTTCTAATCCTATATTTTTAATAAACTCTGCTATAATCATAGTATTCATAATATCCCATATAATCCAAGAATTCCAGAGAATATTATCTGTACTGAGATGGCCATTAACAATAACCCCATTATTCTAACAAAAGCATTAACTCCATGAATATTAATTCTTTTTAGAATTTTATCAGAGAAATACATAATAATTAAAGATATTAACATAACATAAACTATTGATAAAATAACTATTAACTTATCAAAAATTGTTTTTGATTTACTTATTAATATCATAGTTGTAGTTATAGCCCCAGGTCCAGATATTAAAGGAATTGCTAAAGGAACATATACAATACTATCAATGTCATCATCAACTATTATTTTTTCATCTGGTTTATGCTTTGTTTTTGGAATTTCTGCCTGTAGCATATCCCATGAAATTTTAAATAATAACAATCCACCAGCAACTTTAAAGGAGTATATTGTTATACCAAAATAGTCAAATATATATTTTCCAAAAATAGCAAATATCATTAATATTATTGTTGATACAAAAATAGCTTTTTTAATTATTTTTTTTCTATCTTTCTCATCATAAGGAATTAAAAGAGAATGTATTATTGGCAGTAATCCAACAGGGTCAACAGTTATAAATAATGAAACAAAAGAGTATATAAAAAAATTTATGTCCAATTAAATCTCCTCTACTAATTTATCTATAATATTTACTACTGGTATAGGGTTGTGATAAGCTCTTGCAGAATACACTTTAATATCTCTTTCTTCTAATGTTTTTATAAAATCTTGATTAATTGATTTACCAAATACTATAGAATATGTAGGAACATTTAATATTTCTTTGTAAGTTATAGTGTATGAAACCTCACTATCCTTATTTACAAAACTTATAATTTTTTCTATATTAAACTCTTTTATTATCTTTAATCCCTTATCAATATCTATAACTCCAACATCTGAAAGATAATATTTATCATAATCAGCAATATCCAACAACTTAATAGCTGAAAAATTTGCTGATATCAATATCTTATAACCTTTCTTTTTCATCTGAGAAACTAAATATATCGCCGTAGGTATTAATATAGGAGGTTCTGGACAACCAATTAATACCAATATCAAAAGTATCACCAAAATTTTATTAACTCTAATAAACTTTTTTTATTTCCTTTTTTATCATCTTTCTTTTTAAATTCATCTAAACAAATTTTTATAACATATGTCCCATAACATGGTTTTGTATATGGAAATATAATATAGTTATCCTCATAAGCCACAGGGATTGGGGAGATTCCAATTAAAAATATTCCTTCAATTATCTCCTCACCAGCATTTTTATCTACAATATTTTTAAAATTTTTTCTAATATAGTTGGCACAATCTTTAAAACTTCCTTTATATAAAATTTCATAATTTAACTTATCAATACATGCCATATAAATCACATTATTAAATCTTATAATATTTAAATCCAAATCTATCAGCAAGTTTTTTTCCAATTCCCAACTTAATAAATCCATCTGGTTCTGTATCAATAACTATTGTTTTTATATTATCTTCAGCAATTTTTTCACATATTTCATAACATTCTTTAACATATTCTCTGGAAAATCCCACATTTGGCTTAAAATCACTTATAACTATCATAGTGGGAACTATATTAGGATTCTTTCTTAGTTCATTTTTTATCATTTCATAACCTTTATATAATCCAATGGATAAAGGTGTCTTACCACCTGTTGGAATATCTTTTAAACATTTTTCAGCCAATTCAACTGATGAAGTAAATGGTAAAACTATATCAGCCATATCTTTTCTAAATACAACCATTCCAACCTTATTTCTTTTTTGATAAGCATCTACTAAAAGAGAAAATATTGCTCCTTTTGCAAGTTCCATTCTTCTTAAGGTACCCATAGAACCAGAGGCATCAACAACAAATAACATATATGTGGAGATATTTCTCTCTCTAACCTTTTCTAATAAATCAGATTTTTCTAAAACTATAGCTAAATCTTTTCTTATCTCTTTTCTTCTTTTTTGATATATTGCTGCCTTTCTAAGTGTAGCGTCAAAAGCTAAATCATATACTTTTCCCTTTGGCAATCTAAATTTTATATATCTTCCTTTTTTACTAAAACTCTTTATACTTCTTCCTGATGAATATCTTTCAATATAGTCTCTAACTTTAAATTTAGTTATGTCTTTATCAAACATAACATCTTTTTTAATGTCAAAGTTTTCCTCTTTATTCCCCTCTCCCCCACTACTATCATCAAACTCATTCTCATTATCTCTATATTTTCCACTTAAATAGGTGTTATCCTTTAGAAGTTTGTCATGGATTTTTTTATTAGTAGTTATTTTTTTTTTAATTTATTTATTGTATCATCCAATTTTTCTTTGTCTAATTTTGGCTGTTCAAATGGTTTTCTTCTTAATCTATGAGGTAAAGCTAACTCCATGGCTTCCTTAACATCCTCTAAAATAACCTCTT
>JAJRSC010000003.1 GCA_024278985.1 archaeon | reverse complement strand
TAAATTTTGTTTATTGGGGAAATTTTAATTTAAAATTAACTGTCAAAAATCTTTTAAAAATCTCGATAATTCACTACATCTAAATATTTAAAATAATTAAAATACGCGACCCTTAGAAAATTGATAAAAATCCTTAAAATCGAAAAATAACCGGTTAAATTCCTCTAAACTAAAAATAAAAAGTTTTTAGCGTGATAAATGTCATTTAAATATTTAAATGTAAAAATAGAAATATTCAAATATGTGGGCTTTGTCCCACTATAGATTTAAATTATTCAATTTTAACTGCATGAGCACATCTTTCAGCGAGTTCTCTTGCTTTCTCTACAGAATCAGCATAGGCTAAAGCAACCCCCATTCTTCTACCAACTTTTGCATTTGGCTTACCAAATAATCTCCACTTAGTATTTGGAACTTTTAAAGCCTCCTCTATATTATGATATTTTGGAGCATATTTATTTATCTCTGCTTTTATTACATGACTTGCCCCTGGATGAATAAGTTTTGTAGATACTGGTAACCCTAAAATAGCCCTAACATGAATTTCGAATTCACTCATCTCTTGAGTTATCATTGTAACCATTCCTGTATCGTGAGGTCTTGGCGAAACTTCACTAAATATAACCTCATCCCCTTTAATAAACAACTCAACCCCAAAAATTCCATATCCTCCTAATGCATCTGTAATCTTCTTAGCTATTTCTTGAGCCTGTTTTTTTAATTCTACAGACATATTATGAGGTTGCCAGCTCTCATGGTAATCTCCATCTATTTATATATGCCCTATTGGCTCACAAAACTTAGTTCCTTCAGAAGTTCTTGCAGTTAATAAGGTTATTTCATAATCAAAGTTTATAAACTCCTCTACAATAACTCTATTCCCTAACCCTCTTGCTCCTTCCTTGGCTATCTTCCAGGCTTTCTCAATATCTTTCTCACTTCTAACCACACTCTGCCCCTTTCCAGATGAGGACATAATTGGTTTTACAACACATGGAAAACCAATTTTTTCAACTGCTACCTTTAACTCTTCCAAAGAATCTGCAAAAGCATAATTAGCAGTTTTTAATTTTAATTTTTCAGCTGCTAATCTTCTTATCAACTCTCTATTCATTGTTATTTTTGTTGTTTCAGCTGTTGGAATAACTTTATATCCAGATTTTTCAGCATCTATTAATGCATCTGTGTTTATTGCTTCAATTTCAGGAACAATATAATCAGGCTCTTCCCTTTCAATAATTGCCATCAATGCATCATAATCTTTCATATCAATAACATAGCTTTTATGAGCAACCTGCATAGCAGGGGCATTTTGATACCTATCTACTGCTATACACTCAATTCCTAACCTTTGAGCTTCTATAACAACCTCTTTTCCTAACTCACCACTTCCCAATAACAAAAATTTTACACTACCCTTTAAAAGAGGAGTTCCTAACATCATAAAATTTCACCAAAATATTATTTGTTAATTAATTATCTAACTCTATGATTGTTAATTTTTAAAAGTTATTTATTGTTTATAAAAAATTATATAGTAAATATTAAGCACTCATTTTAACAAAATTTGATATTAAACTTAGTAAAATAATCTTTATTTCTTTGAAATTTTCTTTTAAAACCCTTGAAATAATAATGTTTATATATTAACAAAGTTTAATAACTATTTAATTTTAAATTTGTAATGATTTATAATGACAGATTGGTGAAATTATGGATATAGATAAATTACTTAAAATTCTTGAAAAAACTGGAGGTATTGAAATAAACAACTTAATCATTAAAGCTGATGAATTAATAATAAATGTTCCAACAGGTTATATAAAGATGCCCTTAACTCAAAAGGTTAAGCAAAAAATGGCTGAGGAAGAGATTATAATTAAAGAAGTCCCAGAGATGGACTTTGAATTACCAATTGAAAAATATCCTGGAAGAATTAGAGAGGTTCAATTTGGTAAGCCAAAAAGTGAAGGTGGTAGAGGGGTTGTTGTTAAAGTTGGTGGGCAGAGAGCATTGTATAGATTTGAAGAACCTTATCCAAATCCACCAGTTGTAACTTTTGATATTTTTGATATTCCTCTTCACAACCTACCAAAACCAGTTAAACAATACTTTGAGGATGTTATGGAAGACCCATGTGAATGGGCTAAAAAATGTGTTAAAGAGTTTGAGGCAGATATGATAACTATTCACCATATTTCAACAGACCCAAAAATTAAAGACACTTCACCAAGAGAAGCTGCTAAACTAATGGAAGATTTAATGCAAGCTGTAAAGGTTCCATTTGTTATAGGTGGTAGTGGAAATCCTGATAAAGACCCATTAGTTTTAGCAGCATGTGCAGAAGTTTGTGAAGGAGATAGATGTCTATTAGCTTCTGCAAACTTAGAACTGGACTATAAAAAAATTGTAGATGCTGCTATGAAATATGACCATAATGTTTTAGCATGGTCTATTATGGACCCAAATATGGCTAAGGAATTAAATAGAAAACTTATTTCTGCAGGTTTAGACCCTAATAGAATAGTTATGGACCCAACAACATGTGCATTGGGATATGGAATAGAGTTTTCAATAAATGCAATGACAAGGTTGAGATTAAGTGGATTAAAGGGAGATGAATTAGTTAATATGCCAATGTCTTCAGGAACAACCAATGCTAATGGTGCAAGAGAGGCATGGATGAAAAAAGAAGAATGGGGTCCAAGAGAGTATAGATTACCACTTTGGGAAATAACTACTGGATTAACTATGCTCCTCTCAGGTGTAGATATGTTTATGATGTTAAATCCAATAGCAGTTAAAACACTTAAAGAAATTGGTAGAACTCTTACTTCAAAATTTGGAGATGTTAAAGTTAAATTAAATAACTATGATTGGATAATTGCTTAGGTGAGAGTTTGAAAAAAGTCAATGTAATGGATATATATAAACTTCTTCCAAAAGTAAATTGTAAGAGATGTGGATATCCATCATGTATGGCTTTTGCCACAAAACTATTAGAGAGAGAGGAAAGTATTGACAAATGTCCTGTTATTAAACCTGAAAATAAAAAGAAACTTTTAGAATTAATTTCTCCACCAGTTAAAGAAGTTTGGTTTGGAAATTCTACAAGAAGAGTTTTATTAGGTGGAGAAGAAGTAATGTATAGATATGAAAAAACATTTTTTAATCCAACAGCTATAGGAATTGACATATCTGATAACTTGGATGAAGAGGAAATTAAGAAAAGGGCTAAAGATATAGAAAAATTTGAATTTGAGAGAACTGGAGAAAAATTAAAACTTGATTTTATTGTTATAAGAAATGCATCTGGAGATGTGGAAAAATTTAAAAAAGCCATTGAAATTGTTGAAAATGAAACAAAAATGCCCATTGCCTTGGCATCTTTAAATCCTAAGGTTATTGAGGAAGCCCTTAAAGTTATAAACTCAAAACCATTAATATATGCTGCAACAAAAGAGACATTAAATGATTTTATAAAAATATTAAAAAATTTAAAAAATAAAGATGCTGCTTTAGTGTTATCTTCCAATAATATTAAAGATTTAAGAAATATGGCTGCTAAATGTCTGGCTAATGATATTGAAGATATTGTTTTAGAACCACATACTTATCCTGAAAATATTGCTGAAACCTTAGATTATAATGTTATTATTAGAAGAGCAGCAATAGAAAGAAGTGATAAATATCTTGGATTTCCAATATTAAATTTACCAATAAAGGCATATTATTATGCTCTACAATATGGTTGTCCTATGGAGAAATTTATCTCTAAAAAAGAAGATGCTGCTAAAATGTTTGAGGCAACTATTGCAGCAGCTTTAATAAATAGATATGCAGATGCTTTAATATTACATAATTATGACATTTGGGAGTTAATGCCAGTTTTAACATTAAGACAGGCAATTTATACAGACCCAAGAAAACCACAAGCAGTTGAGCCAGGATTATATCCAATAGGTAATCCTGATGAATATAGTCCAGTTATACTAACTACTAATTTCTCATTAACATTCTATACAGTTACTGGGGACTTTGAGAAAGATAATGTAACATGTTGGTTATTAGTTATGGATACTGGAGGTAAGGCTGTTGATGTTTCTGTTGCTGGAGGACAATATAATGGAGAGAATGCTAAAAAATTAATTGAAGAGACTGGAATAGCAGATAAGGTTAAACATAGAATTATAATACTCCCAGCATTAGCTGCTTCAACAAGAGGAGATATTGAAGATAAAACTGGATGGACTTGTGTAGTTGGAACAAGAGATTCCTCTCAAGTTGGTGAATTTTTAAGGAAAAACTGGGATAGAATATTAAATGAATGGTTAGAAAAACATGGAGAAAAATCATAAGTAATTAAGTATTATATTATTTTATTATTTTAATTAATCTTAGTAATTATACTTATATTTTATTTCTTACTTAAAACTTAATTTATCATAATAAGTAATATATAAGTATTATTTAAGTAATATTTAATAATAAGTAATATAATAAGGTGGTATCGTGTTAAAAAAATTCTTTGGATTAGTAATGATATTATTTATTATCGGATTTTGTGGATGTATAAATACAACAACCGAACATAATGAAAAGTCTAAAACTATAACTATAACCGATTTATATGGAAGAACTGTTGAAATTCCAAAGGACGTAAATAGAATTGTATGTTTAGGTCCCGGATGTTTAAGATTAATTGTATATTTAAATGCAACAGATAAAGTTGTTGGTGTTGAAGATGCCGAGAAAAAATGGATTCCTTATGGAAGACCGTATAGATTAGCACATCCTGAATTAGCAAATCTTCCGACAATTGGCCAAGGAGGTCCAAGTCCAAAACCTAACTTAGAGGCAATATTAAAAGTTCATCCAGATGTAATTTTTGCTATTAATATACCACCTGAAGATGCAGATGAAATACAGAAAAAAATTGGAATTCCTGTTGTATTATTAGATTATGGAACATTGGGAAATTTTAATGACTATAAACTATTTAAATCTATAGAATTAGCAGGAAAAATATTAGGGAAAGAAAAAAGAGCTAAAGATGTTATTAACTTTATAAATAAAACATTAAAAAATCTATCTGAAAGAACAAAAGATATTCCTGACAATAAAAAACCATCTGTTTATGTTGGGGGAGTAGGTTATAAAGGACAGAGAGGTATTGAAAGTACTATAGCAGATTATCCACCATTTAGAGCTGTAAATGCTAAAAATGTTGCATCTTCACTAAACAAAACTGGACATGTAACTATCTCTAAAGAACAACTATTAGAATGGAATCCTGATATTATATTTATTGATGAAGGGGGATTAAAGTTAGTTATAGAAGATTATAAGAAAAATAAAGAATTTTATGAATCATTAAAGGCATTTAAAACTGGAAATGTTTATGGATTATTACCTTACAACTTCTATAATACCAATATTGGAACTGCCTTAGCAGATGCTTACTATATTGGGAAAGTTCTATATCCAGAAAGGTTTAAAGATATAAATCCAGAAGAAAAAGCAGATGAAATTTATATTTTCTTAGTAGGAAAACCAGTTTATAAAGAAATGGCCAACTTTTGGGGAGGATTTAAAAAACTTAATTTTAGTTAATTATCATAAAAAATTTTTGGGAAAATATGAAAGATATAAATGACTTATTAAATTTTTTTGATGAATTATATACAAAAACAAGATTATTTTATCTTTTAAAAACTGTTATTGATATAAATATTTTTTCTTATTTAGATGACTATAAAAGTGTTAATGAATTAGCAAAAATTTTAAACTATGATGAAACCCTCTTAGAGTATTTATTAGATATTTTATCAGAACTTCATCTTTTAGACAGAACTGAACATTCTGGTGTAAAGTATTATAAAGCATTAGAACTATCTAAATATATTAATAAATCATCAGATTTTAATTTAGTCCTTCATTTTGATGATTATTATGAAAAAATAGAATATTGGAAAAATTTAAAAGATATATTAAAATCACCAAAATATAACTGCAATAAAATATTTTTAAAAATTATTAAAAAAATGGCTATTGAATGTAAAATTTTAGAACTTGACAAAATAGTAAGTTATTTATTAAAATTTGATGAAATTAAAAAAGCCAGAAAAATGTTAGATTTAGGAGGAGGTCATGGACTTTATGCTATAGCATTTAGTAAGCTAAATAAAAATTTAAAATGTTATGTTTTTGACTTACCTGAAGTTATAGAAGAAACAAAAAAGTATATTAAAGAATACAATGCAAAAAATGTTTTTACTTTGAAAGGAAACTTTTTTAAAGATGATATTGGTAAAGGGTATGATATTGTATTTTCATCTTATAATCCAGGAGGAAAAAATAAAGAGATAGCTAAAAAAATTTATAATTCTTTAAATCCTGGAGGTTTATATATTAATAAACAGTGCTTTTATTTTGAAAACAAATCCTTAGAGGATTTAATAAACAATATGGAATGGAATTTTTTTAAATTTGACAATATAAATAAAGGAAAATATAGATATACATTTAAAGATGATTTAGATTTAAATAATTACATAGAATATTTAAAATATTTGGGTTTTGAAATATTGGAAGTAGTTGATGTTAAAAATATAACAAAGATTGATTTACATAAAGACACAAAAATGATTATTGCTAAAAAAGTATAATAAAGTGATTTTATGCTACTAAAAAAATATAAATACTATATTTACAAAAAAATCATTTTTGGGATTATACTGATAATATTTTTAATATTTTTTTCAATTTTAGGAATATCTATTGGAGACTATAATATTAGTTTTAGTAAGGTTATAGAAGCTCTTTTTGGATTGGGAAATGATACAACTAAAGTTGTTGTATGGAACATAAGATTACCAAGAGTTTTAGCAGCTATACTTGCAGGAATTTCCTTATCAATATCTGGAGCAGTAATGCAATGTATTTTAAGAAATCCATTAGCAAGTCCATTTACTTTAGGTATATCTCATGGAGCAATGTTTGGAGCAGCATTAGCCATATTATTATTAGGTTTTGGAGATATTAAAAATGAAATAATTATAAATAATCCCTATATTATAACTATTTTTGCATTTCTGGGAAGTTTGATAAGTGTTAAGATTATTTTAATTTTATCAAAGTTAAGAAACTTCACACCTGAAGCCATGATTTTGGCAGGAGTTGCAATAAGTTCATTATTTACTGCTGGAACTATGACTATTCAATATTTTGCTGATGAATTAAAACTTGCAATGATTGTAGCTTGGAGTTTTGGAGACTTAGGTAGAATAAACTGGAATGAACTTTATATTATATTTGTAGTATTATTATTTTCATTTGTTTATTTTATGCATAAGAGATGGGATTTTAATGCTCTTGAAAGTGGAGATGAAGTGGCTAAGTCGTTAGGGGTGGATATATATAGATTAAGATTAATATCTATGCTTATTAGTTCTATATTAGTATCTGTAAATGTTGCTTTTTTAGGAATTATTGGATTTGTTGGGTTAATTAGTCCCCATATAGTTAGAATGGTAATAGGGGGAGATTATAGATTTTTAATACCATTATCTTCATTATTTGGAGCTGTTCTTTTGTTATGTTCTGATATTGTCTCAAGAACAATAATATCTCCTGTAGTATTGCCTGTTGGAATAATAACATCATTTTTAGGAGCTCCAATGCTTATTTATCTTTTAATTAAAATATATAAGTGATTATTTATGATTTTATCAGTTAATGGCATTGAGTTTTATTATAAAAGCAGAAAAATACTTAATAACATTACTTTTAAAGTAAATAGAGGAGAAGTTGTTTCTATTTTAGGTGTTAATGGAGCTGGAAAATCTACATTATTAAAATGCATTAACAAAATTTTAAAACCTAAAAAAGGAGTTATATTAATAGATAAATATAATATTGAGGAGTTGGATAATCTAACTTTAGCCAAAAAACTTGCATATGTTCCACAAAAGTTTAGTGGGAACTATTTAACAGTTTTTGATTACATTTTATTGGAAAGAAAGCCATATATTAAATTTGACATAACTGAAAGAGATATTAAAATTGCTGAAAAAGTTTTAAAGTTATTGAGATTAGAAGAATATGCCTTTAGATATACAAATGAATTAAGTGGTGGAGAGTTACAAAAGGTTGTAATAGCATGGGCTTTAGTTCAAGAACCTGAAATTTTATTATTAGATGAACCAACAAATAACTTAGATTTAAAAAATCAATTAGAGGTTATGAAAATAATTAAAAATATATCTTATTCTCAAAATATTACTGTAATTATGGTTATGCATGACTTAAATTTAGCTTTAAGATATTCTGATAAATTTATTATGCTTAAGGATGGATTTATATATGCAGAAGGTGGAAAAGAGATAATAACTCCTGAGAATATTAAAGCAGTTTATGGTGTTGAGGTATATATTGAAAATATAAAAGGTATTCCAATAGTTGTCCCAATTGATTGATATCATTAAAAAATATTTTTAAATATTATTCTAATAATAATTTTTAATAATATAATAATAAATCTGAGGGAGAATAATGGTTTTTGATTTTTTGAAGAATTTATTTAAAAAGAAACCTAATATAGCATATGCTAAGTCTCAAAAGGTTGATTTATTAGAACTAAAAAAGAACCCTTACTATATTGTTGCTTCTGTGGAGTTAGGGAATACAACAACAAAATCCATTATAACGGCTACAAATATGGACACAGGAAGGACATATATTATTAGTAAGTATGTTAGAATGACAAGAGATGTTAGAAAACCTAAGAAAGGAGAAAAAGTTTTTGGTAAAACATTATGGGGAGTTGAGTTATCAAGAGAGGCAGTTGCAGAAATGGTTAGGGATGTTCTATTAGAGAGTTTAAAAAAAGCTGGATTAACAGTTGATGATTTACATTTTGTTGTTAGAAGTACTGGAGTTACTGCTGGATTTGCTTCTCCTGAAGAAGTTTCTGAGGTTATTATTGCTTTAGCTCAGGGTTGTATGCTTGCAGGAGTTCCTCCTAATAAGATGACTCCAGCAATGACTAAGGAACAACTACCTAAACCATTTGATAAATATTCTTTTTTAGATAAAATTATCTTTGATGGAGCTGTTACTGGTGTTCTTCCACCTACTGGAAAGGAAGTTGTTGCTAATGAAATGGAGGGAGAACTTGTTACTGCTGGAATTAAAGTTGGTAGTAAATGGACTTTTGTAGATTTTAGAAATCCTTGCATGAGTATTGATTTTGGGACAACTTTAGCAGGCAGAATAACCAACGACTCGCTACCATATGCTAAAGTTATAGGTAACTTATGTGGATTAGCCGGAGCTATTGCTGATAGTATTGCGAGAGGTTCTGGAAAGATTGATAAAAAAACTGGAGCAGTATTAGATTTAAAACCAGATGGAAAAGCAAATGAAAAAATTGCTAAAGAATATGCTGAAAAAATACATAAGTATATTACTATTGATGAAGTGCCTGATGGTGTTAAAAGATTTGGAACTGTTCCAGTAGATACTGAAGCAGCTAAGAAAGCAGGAACTACATTATTAGGCTGTGATGTTGGAAACAATGGAGATAAACTTTATAAATTAACTGAATTGGGTAAGGAGTTAGTAGAAAAAAGTAATATCTCTACTCTACTTTTATGTCTTGATTATGTTATGGCTGATGTTGTATATAGATTGGTAAAATTGGCTAAAGATAAAAATTTAATAACTAAAAAAACAGCATTGGGTATAACTGGAAGAGCTGGAATTTCTGGAAAAAAACCAGAGATTATAATAGAAAAATTAAAAGAATTAAATATTTGGGATAAGGTTGAGGAGAATGTTGTATTTGTAGAGGATGGTTTAGCGTTAGGGGCATCTGTAATGGCAAGATGTATGAACTGTTTAGGAACTCCAAAGGTTCCAATTGGTGGAAATAGAGGAGGACCATGTATATTAAATTTAAGAATTAAATGGCAAAAAGAGAGAGGTATGATAAAGTGATAAAACTCTTTGGAACTTCTGGGATAAGATTAAAGAATCTACCTCCAAAAATTGCCTATAAAGTAGGGTTAGTATTAGGAGAAAAATTTAAGGATGTTGTTATAGGAAGAGACACAAGAACAACAGGGAAGATGTTAGAGAGTTCATTAGTGTCTGGAATATTACAAAGTGGTGGAAATAGTATAATAACTGGAATAGTTCCTACTCCTGTTTTAGGATTTAATACAAGATATTATAATGTTGGAGTTATGATAACTGCTTCACATAACCCTCCAGAATACAATGGAATTAAACTTTTTAATAAAAATGGAATTGCTTTTAATAAAAATCAAGAAAGAGAAATAGAAGACAATATAAACAAAGATTTTCCAGTAAATTGGGAAAATGTTGGAGAATATTATAATGATAATCAGGCAATAAAAAGATATATTGAGTTTATATTAAACAATATTGATTTAAATAAAAATTTTAATGTTATTTTAGATACTGCAAATGGAGCAGGTTCTTTGGTCTCTCCAAAGTTATTAAATTTACTTGGTAATAGAGTTTATCTATAAATGCTCATATTGATGGTAAATTTTTTAGAATTCCAGAACCAGATAAAAATTATCTTTTAGAGACTATAAAAATTGTTAAATCATTGGGTTGGATAGGGTTAGTTCATGATGGAGATGCTGATAGAATTGGAGTAATAGATGAAAAAGGTAGATTTGTAGATTTTGATAAATTATTAGCTTTATTTTGTAGATTTTTAGCTGAGAAATACAATATAAAAAAAATTGTTACAACTGTAGATGCTTCTATAATTTTAGATAGATATTTAGAAGATTTGAATGTTAAGATATATAGGACAAGAGTTGGAGATGTTGCTGTAGCTGAAAAGATGGAGAAGGTAAATGCAAAATTTGGAGGAGAGCCAAGTGGAACCTGGATACATGGGGATATTCACTTAACACCTGATGGAATATTAAGTGGATTAAGAATTTTAGAAATGTTAGAATTTTATGATTCTCCAATAAGTTCTCTTATTGATAAAATACCAAGTTATATAAATATTAGGGATAAAGTACATTGTGAGGAGTTTTTAAAATCTAAAGTAATGGAAAGAGTAATAGAAGAAGGAGAAAAAATTTTTAAAGTACCGCCTGAAACAGTTGATGGGGCAAGATTTGACTTAGAAGATGGTTGGATATTAATAAGGCCTTCTGGAACAGAGCCTTATATTAGGATAAGAGTAGAAGCAAAAAATAAAGAACTTGCTAAATATCTATTGGACAAAGGTAGAGAATTAGTAAAAAAAGTAATAAAGGAGATGGAAAATGATGGACTTATTTAATGAACTAAAAAGTAAAATTAAGGAAAGAGAGGTTATTACCCCAGAAGAGATGACTATTATTGATGATAATGCTGAATATCTTGGAATTTCAAAACTACAATTAATGGAAAATGCTGGAAAAGCAGTTTATGATGAAATTAAAGATTTTAATGGAAAAATATTTATTTTTTGTGGAACAGGAAACAATGGTGGAGATGGTTTTGTAGTTGCAAGATTCTTACAGAGAGGAACAGTTATTCTCTTGGGAAAAGAGGAAGAAATAAAATAATATGAAGCAAGAGAAAATTTTAGAATATTAAAAAATTTGGCTGAGTTTGGAGTTATTAATATTATTGAAGGTAGAGAAATAAAGGAAGATATTTTTAAGATTATTGAAAAAGATAAGGTTTTAGTTGTTGATGCTATGCTTGGAACTGGTGTTAGAGGAGAACTAAGAGAGCCATTTAAAACAATTGTAGAGAAATTAAACAAAGCTAAAGAGAAGAATAAAAATTTATTTATTGTAAGTGTAGATGTTGAAACTGGAAATTTGAAAAGTGATTTAACTATAACATTCCATAAGAAAAAAACAATTAATAAAAAGGAACCAATAGTTAAAGATATTGGAATTCCTAAGTTAGCTGAGTATATTGTTGGATTTGGTGATTTAAGGGCATTAAATAAAAAAAGGGGAGAGTATAAAGGAAAAAATGGTAAGGTTTTAATTATTGGAGGAAGTAGAGAGTTTTATGGAGCTCCAATATTAGCAGGACTAAGTGCTTTAAAATTTGTTGATATTGTTGGAATTTTATCTGTTAAGGAAGTTACAAAAAAAGCAAATCATCCAGAATTTATATATTATAAAGTTGGGGAGAAATATTTATCTGTTGATTATATTGATGATATTTTAGAAATAGCTGAAAAATATGATGTTGTTGTTTTAGGAAATGGTTTAGGATTGAATAATGAAACTAAAAAATTTGTTAATGAATTTTTAAAGAGATATAGTAAGAAGGTAGTTATTGATGCAGATGCTATAAAACTTATTAATTATGATAATTTCAATTTTGAGGATAGATTTATCTTTACTCCACATAAAAAAGAATATGAATATATAAAGTATAATCTTAAAAATTTAAAATCAACAATACTTTTAAAAGGAAGATATGATATAATATTTAACTATGAAAAAATAAAAATTAATAAAACTGGAAACTCAGGATTAACTAAAGGAGGGACAGGGGATATATTAGCAGGATTAACAGGGGCATTATTTACTAAAAATGAAGCATTTTTATCAGCATGCTGTTCAGCTTTTATAATTGGATATGCAGGAGATTTATTACTAAAAGAGAAGGGATTTAATTATACTCCATTGGAAGTAATTGAAAAAATTCCCAATGTCACAAAACTCTTTGGGATATTATGAAGGCTGATTTACATATACATTCAAAATACTCTGGAATTGGTGGTTATTGGAAATTAAGATATTATGACTCTGTTGAAGAACCAAGAAATATTCTAAAATATGCAAAAAAAAAGAATATTGATATTATTGCAATAACTGACCATAACACTATTAGGGGGGGAATAGAGGGAAAAAAATTAGTAAGGAATTTGGAATTGAGGTTATTGTTGGCTCTGAAATAATGACTAAAGATGGAGAGATTATTGGACTATTCCTAAATGAAGAAATTCCAAAAGGTTTATCTGCTGAAGAGACTATTGAAAGAATTAGAGAACAGGATGGATTAGTTATTGCACCACATCCATACAGTCCAATATGTAAAAGCTTGAGAGATAAGATATTTGAGTTGGATATTGATGGAGTAGAAGTTTTTAATGCCTATCATAGAGATGGGATAATAAACAATATAGCATTAACAAAAGTTATAGAAAATTATCATAAAAAGCCAGTTGCTTTTATTGGAAATAGTGATGCTCATTTATCTATGATGGTTGGAAATGCATATACATTATTTGAGGGAAATTGTGAAGATGATTTATATAGAGCAATAAAAAAAAGAAAAACTACATTTTTTGGAAGACCTACACCATTGTATCAGATAGTTTTATGGAGTTATAAAGTTGTTTATAAAGCTGAAAAAGACTTGGTTGAATCTTTTATTGCTAAAAATCAGCTGAATGATTTGGATATAAAATTATCTAAAAAATTGTTAGCTATATTAAGTGGATTAATTTATGTCTCTACTCCTTTACCAATTGTTACTGGAGTTTTAGGAAATTATTATTTAAAATGGAAAGCTAAAAAAGTATATAATTCAGTATTCTAATTGTAAATATTTATTTTATTTGACTAATTAATTTCTGTAGTTGTGTGTTGTTTAATTTAGAAATATTCAAGTTCTTATTTATTTCTTCATTTGTTATATTATTTACACTCTCTAATTTAGTCTCAATTTGTTGTTTTACTATTTGTGAGATATCTATATCTTCCCTAATATTGATTGGTATATTAATATCTGTTATGAATAAATTAATACTAATATTTCCTTTTATAAGGATAGGTAATTTCTCATTTTTAGTTTTTAAAAATATTTCAACAATTTTTTTATTAGATATATTTATAGGGATTGTTATGTAGTTATCCCCACTTTCTATTTTTATGTTACTTTTTTCACCATGACCAATAAATATTTCCTCATTATTTACCAATGCATATATATTTAATGATATTTTTTTAATTTCAACTCCTATAGAATTTGGATTATTTATATATATCTTTATATTTACATTTGTTATATCTCCATTTTCTTTAATTTCACTTCCAAGATATTTAATCTCTGGTTTTTCTAAACAACCAGAAAACATAAGAAAAATTATTCCTAAGAGAAAAAGATATTTTTTCATTATACACCACCAAATATAATATATTAGAATTAAAAATATAAGTAAGATATAACATAAAAAATTTAGTAATAATTTAATTGTGTGGAATATATGAAAGTTAAAGATGTTATGAACAAAAATTTTATTAAAGTATCACCTTTTGATATAGGTGGAGAGGTAGTTAATTGTCTCTATAGAGAAAGAAAAAATTATGCTCCTGTTGTAGAAGATGGAAAATTAGTAGGTTGGATAACAACTTTAGATTTATTGGCTGGATGTAAGCATTCAAAAATTGAGGATTTAATGCTATTTTTAGATGAAATAAAAATATTAAATGAAAATGATGAAATCACTGATGAACTAATAGAGGAAATGATAAAAAATGAAGATATTGCCTATCCAGTAATTAATGATAGGGAGGAAGTTGTTGGAACTTTATCAGTTTTTGATATTTTAAAATATATTAAAAATATTTAAATAAATTTTTTAGGTGAATTAAATTGATAAAAATTGAAAAAGATTTAAAAGAAATATTAAAAGATTTTGATGATTCTTTTTCATATCTTTCTGATATTGCCCACAATCTTAAACCTATATATTATAAAGAAATCTATATTTCAGAAAAAAAATGTATAAGATGTAATCTTTGTTATTATGAATGTCCTATAAATGCCATTGAAAAAGCTAAAATAAAAAGACCTGCTAAGATAAAAGATAATTGTGTTAAATGTGAAATATGTGCTCAAACTTGTCCTGTTGGAGCAATTTATGTTGTTGAATGTAAGGCAGAGATTAAGGATAATAAAGTAGTATATAATATATATGAAAAAGAAATACCTCACAGAATTATTAGATTAAAGAAATATCATATTGATTTAGAAAAATGTGGAAAATGTGGAATTTGTGAAAAGTTTTGTCCTACAAAAGCTATAAAAGTTGAGAGAAAAAAAAGTTTCAACATTAATTTAAATTTATGTATTGGTTGTGGTGCTTGTCAGGAAGTTTGTCCAAGAAAGGTTATAAAAGTTGAGAGGGAGTTAGGAGAAGTTATAAAAACTAAGGATATTGAAGTAGATAAAAATTTATGTGTTGGTTGCTTTGTATGTATGGAAGTATGTCCTGTAAATGCTATAGAACAGGATTTAAATAAAATTAAAATATTAAAAGATAAATGTATATACTGTGGAAAATGTGAGCAAATTTGTCCAACAAATGCCATTAAAATAACTGAATTATAAATTTTTTGTTATTTTTTGGTGAAAATATATGGATGTTGCTGTTCTCTATTCTGGAGGTAAAGATTCTAACTATGCATTATATTGGGCTATAAAAGAGAAAGGGCTTAATGTTAAATATCTTGTAAATGTTGAAAGTGAAAATAAAGAGAGTTATATGTTCCATATCCCAAATGTTCATTTAACTGAGTTAAGTTCTAAAGCTGTTGGTATTCCTTTAATAAAAATATATACAAAAGGAGAAAAAGAAAAAGAGGTTAATGATTTAAAAGAAGGTTTAAAAGAGCTTGATATTGATGGTGTTGTAACTGGAGCAATTGCAAGTAAATATCAAAAGGATAGAATAGACAAAATTTGTAAAGAGTTAAATATTAAATCATTCTCTCCACTATGGAATAAAAATCCAGAATGGATTTTAAGAACTGTTTCTGAGTTATTTGAGGTTATAATTGTAGGGGTTTATGCCTATGGATTAGGAAAAGAATGGCTGGGAAAAAGAATAGATAAAAGTAATATTGACAAGATTTTAAAAATCTGTGAAAAATATGGAATTCATAAAGCATTTGAAGGTGGAGAAGCAGAGACTTTTGTTTTAGATTCCCCTGTCTTTAAAAAAAGGATAAAAATAGAAGAGGCAGAAATAGTATGGCATGATACTTGGGGAGTTTATAATATTAAGAGAGCTAAATTAGTGGAAAAATGATAACTGATGTCCTTATTATTGGTGGAGGGGGAGCAGGCTTAAGAGCAGCAATAGAATGTAAAAATTTAAATGTTATTATTGCTGTTAAAGGATTGTTAGGAAAAAGTGGATGTACTATTATGGCTGAAGGTGGATATAATGCTGTTTTTAATCCAAAGGATAGTTTTAAAAAACATTTTTATGATACTATAAAAGGAGGCGGTTTTATAAATAATCCTAAACTTGTCGAGATTTTAGTAAGAAATGCTCCTAAAGAATTAATAAATTTAGAAAAGTATGGGGCTATTTTTGACAGAAAAAATGGATTTATTGCTCAAAGACCTTTTGGTGGGCAAAGTTTTAACAGAACATGTTATTCTGGAGATAGAACTGGACATGAAATTATTTCTTCATTATTAGAATATTTAAATAAATTTGATAGAGTTAAGATTTTAGAGGATGTTATGGCAATAAAATTAATAGTTAAAAATGGAAAGTGTTATGGTGCCATTTTCTTAGATTTAAATAATGGAAATCTCTTCCCTATATATGCCAAATCCACAATTTTAGCAACTGGAGGAGCTGGACAACTGTATCCTATAACATCTAACCCTATACAAAAAACTGGGGATGGATTTGCTATAGCATATAATGAAGGAGCTGAACTAATAGATATGGAGATGGTTCAGTTTCATCCTACTGGAATAGCTGGAAAGGGTATTTTAGTTACTGAAGCAGTTAGAGGAGAAGGAGGAAGATTATATAATAGGTATGGAGAAAGATTTATGGAGAGGTATGACAAGGAAAGAATGGAACTATCTACAAGGGATATTGTTGCAAGAGCTATTTATAAAGAAATAATTGAAGGTAGAGGAATTAATGGAGGAGTATATTTAGATATATCTCATTTACCTAAAGAGATAATTGAAAAAAGATTAGAAACTACTTTTAAGCAATTTTTAAGATTGGGAATAGATATAAGAAAGGAGCCAATGCTTGTATCTCCAACAGCCCACCATTTTATGGGAGGATTAAAAATAGATGAGTATTGTAGAACAAATATAGAGGGACTATTTGCTTGTGGAGAAGTTGCAGGAGGAATTCATGGGGCTAATAGGCTGGGAGGAAATGCACTTGCAGATACTCAAGTATTTGGAGCAATTGCAGGAAAATCAGCTAAAATATATGCTGAAAATAATGAGTTAGAAATTTTTGATGTTAAAATAAAGGATATAAATAGAGATGGAGAATTAAACATCTACAACTTATTAGATAAATTAAAAAATATTATGTGGGAAAATGTTTCAATAATAAGAAATAAAGAAAAGTTAAATTATGCTTTAAAAGAAATTAAAAAAATAGAATCTCTTTTAGATGATGTAAAAATTTTCGGTGTTGTTGATTTACAAAAATATTATGAACTTAAAAATTTATTAACTACTGCTAAGTTGGTATGTAAATCAGCATTGTATAGAGAAGAGAGTAGAGGAGCACATTATAGAGAAGATTTTCCAGAAACTAAAGATGAGTGGAGGGGGAATATAGTTATTAAAGATGATAAAATAACCTTTAAAAAAGTAGAATATGATATTGAAGAATATTTAAAAAAATTTTAAATTGTGAGACTAAATGAGGGGCTTAATAGTTGGAAGATTTCAACCTTTTCATAAAGGACATTTAAATATAATCTTAGATATATTTAAAAAAGTAGATGAGTTAATTATTGTTGTTGGAAGTGCCCAAAAAAGTCATACTTTAGAGAATCCATTTACTGCTGGAGAGAGAATTTTAATGATTGATAGTGTTTTAAAAAAGTATGATACTCACTATTTAATAATCCCCATAAAAGATATAGAATATAATTCTATTTGGGTGCCTTATTTAGAATCATTAATACCTAAATTTGATATAGTATTTTCTGGAAATTCATTAGTAAGAGAACTTTTTAAAGAAAGAGGTTATATTGTAAAAAAACCTAAACTGTTTAATAGAGCTATATACTCAGGGAAAGAAATTAGGAGGAGAATGCTTAATAATGAGAATTGGGAAGAATTAGTCCCTGAAGAAGTTGCTAAAATTATAAAGGATATTAATGGTGTTGAAAGATTAAAAAATCTATCTAGAGATGATTATTATGAAAATTAAAGAAATTAATATTAATGATATAGAGGAATTTTTTGATTATATTGATAAAAATATATTCGAGGGCGACTATCTTGAAATTTATTTTGGAAGGGTTCATATTGAAGGTTCTTTTTTAAGATTTAATCATGGAACATTAGAAATATTAAATGAAAAATTTGGTATTATTGAAATTGATTTGGAGGAACTATATAATGATGACATATTATTAGAGTTTGTTCATAAAAAAGAAAATGAAGATAAGAAAGTTATTTTAATATTTTATTAGTATTATTTTTTTCTGAATTTTGGATGATACTTTTTAATAAGTTCTTCATCTACTCTTTTCAATTCTTCTAATGGTAAGATAGCCAATAATTCCCAAAGTAAATCTAAAGTTTCCTCAATACTTCTATCTTCATCTCCCTGATTAACAAATTTCTTTTCAAATTCATCTGCAAATCTTAAATATGCTTTATCTCTTTCTGTTAAAGCTTCTTCTCCAACAACTGCAACTAAGTCTCTTAAACTTCTACCTTCTGCATAAGCAGCATATGCCTGATTAACAACTTTTTTATGGTCTTCTCTTGTTTTTCCTGGACCTTGCCCACTTCCTGCTAATCTTGATAATGAAGGTAGGACATCAATAGGTGGGTATATACCCTTTCTGTGAAGTTCTCTTGATAAAACAATTTGTCCCTCTGTAATATACCCTGTTAAATCAGGAATTGGATGGGTTATATCATCATCTGGCATGGTTAATATTGGTATTTGTGTTATAGTTCCTTTTTTATTTTTAACTCTTCCTGCTCTCTCATATATTGTTGCTAAGTCAGTATACATATATCCAGGATACCCTCTTCTACCCGGAACTTCATTTCTTGCTGCAGAAATTTCTCTCAATGCTTCACAGTAGTTTGTCATATCTGTCAATATAACAAGAACGTGCATATCTTTTTCAAATGCTAAATATTCTGCAACAGTTAGTGCCATTCTTGGAGTTAGAATTCTCTCTATTGCAGGGTCGTTAGCTAAATTAATGAAAACTACGGCCCTCTCTAATGCTCCAGTTCTTCTAAACTCTTCCATAAAGAAGTTTGCTTCTTCAGATGTTATACCCATTGCTGCAAAAACAACAGCAAACTTTTCTCCTTCTCCTCTAACTTTTGCCTGTCTTGCTATTTGAGCAGCTAATTGATTATGTGGCAATCCTGAACCTGAAAATATTGGTAATTTCTGACCTCTAACTAATGTATTCATCCCATCAATTGTTGATATCCCTGTTTGTATAAAATCTTCTGGGAATTTTCTTGAGACAGGATTTAAAGGATATCCATTAATATCTAACTCCATCTCAGGAACTATTTCTGGACCTCCATCTATAGGTTTACCTCTACCATTAAATATTCTTCCAAGCATTTCAGTAGATACTCCAATTTTAGCAGTTTTACCAGTAAATCTTACTTTTGTATTTTCAGTATTTAAACCAGTTGTACCTTCAAAAACCTGAACAACTGCCAACCCATCCCTTGCCTCTAAAACTTGCCCCATTCTTTTTTCTCCATCAGGACAAATAACTTCAACAATTTCTCCATATGCTGCTCCTTCAACTCCTTCAACAATTAACAAAGGACCAGCAATACTTTTTACTGAAGTGTATTCAATTGCATCCTTAGCAACTGCCATATTATTTTCACCTTAACAAAATTTTTAAAGAGTTAATTTAGGATAAAGAAGAGAGTTCTTTTTTAACTTTTTCTAATATTTCTTTTGCCTTAACATTTATAAATTCATCATGTGGGATATATTTCATTCTTGCAATATCTTGTTTTACTGATACTGATAATATTTTAGATGGTTCTACACCTCTCTCAACAGCTTTTAATGCTTCTTCATAGAATGTCATAATTATTTTTAACATTAAATACTGTTTCATTGGAGGACAGTAAGTATCAACTTCATCAAATGCATCCTGTTGTAAGAAATCCTCTCTTAACATTCTTGCAACTTCTAAAATAACTCTCTCTCTATCTGGAAGTGCATCAGGTCCAACTAATTGAACAATTTCTTGTAATTCAGCTTCTTTTTGTAATAAAGACATTGCTGTATCTCTTAAATCTCTCCAATCTTGTCCAGTATTTTGTTTCCACCAATCTGTAACATCATCAACATATAAAGAATAACTCATAAGCCAGTTAATAGCAGGGAAGTGTCTTCTTCTTGCTAAATTAGCATCTAATGCCCAGAATACTTTAACAATTCTTAAAGTGTTGGATGTAACTGGCTCTGAAAAATCTCCTCCTGGTGGAGAAACAGCTCCGACAATTGAAACGAATCCTTCTCTGTTATCTTTTCCTAAACATACAACTCTTCCAGCTCTTTCATAGAATTGTGCTAATCTTGAAGCTAAATAAGCAGGATATCCTTCTTCTCCAGGCATTTCTTCTAATCTTCCTGATATCTCTCTCATTGCTTCTGCCCATCTTGATGTTGAGTCAGCAGTTAATAAAACTCCATAACCCATATCTCTAAAGTATTCTGCAATTGTAATTCCTGTATAAACAGATGCTTCTCTTGCTGCAACTGGCATATTAGAAGTGTTTGCTATTAAAACAGTTCTGTCCATTAAAATAATCTCTTTATCTCCTTTCTTATATTTAATATGTGGGAACTCTTCAATAACCTCAGTCATTTCATTTCCTCTTTCTCCACATCCAATATATACAACAACATCAGCATCAGACCATTTTGCTAATTGATGCTGTGTAACTGTTTTTCCACTACCAAAAGGTCCTGGAATTGCAGCAGTTCCTCCTTTAGCTAATGGGAAAAATGTATCTTCAACTCTTTGCCCTGTTATCATTGGTATTTTTGGAGGTAATTTTTCTTTAAATGGTCTTCCTTTTCTTACAGGCCATTTTTGCATCATTTTAATTTCTTTCTCTCCATCATCAGTTTCAACAATAGCAACAGTATCCTCAACTGTAAATTTACCTTCTTTTATCTCTGTTATTTTCCCTTTAATTCCTACTGGGACTAATATTTTATGAACTATTGGAGGAGTCTCTTGAACAGTTCCTATAATATCTCCTTCTTCAACATAATCCCCTTCTTTAACAACAGGTTTAAATTCCCATTTTATGTCTCTTGGTAATGCAGGAACATCTACACCTCTTGGGATAAATATAGAACCTGTTTTTTCTTCTATTGCTGTTAAAGGTCTTTGGATACCATCATACATAGCCCTTAACATACCTGGACCAAGTTCAACAGATAAAGGGGAGCCAGTTCCTTCTACAGGTTCTCCTGGTTTTACTCCAGTGGTATCTTCATAAACCTGAATAACTGCCTTATCATCTCTTAACTGAATAATTTCTCCAGTTAATTTTTCTTCTCCAACTTTAACAACCTCATACATCTGAGCTCCTTTCATTCCTTCAGCCATAACAACAGGACCTGCAATTTTAATAATCCTACCCTTAACCATAACAAATCACCTTTTTTATTTAATTGAAACTCCAACAGCTTTTTTTATAAGTTCTTTTATAGGGTCTTCTTTTAAGAGTTTTCCATTTTTATCTGGAATATGTATAACAACTTTTGGATATTTTTTTAAAGCTTCTTTGGCCATTTCAGCCAATCTTTCAGTTATAATAACAAAAGCAATATCATCTCTATTTAACTCATCTAATGCTTTTAAAATTTCTTCTTCATTATTAGCTTCATAAACATCAGTTAATCCTGCCAATCTAAACCCTATGGCTGTATCATAATCTCCAATAACTCCTATTTTCATCTAACTCACCAAACTTTTTAACTCATCAACTTTTAAATTCTCTAATTTACCTTTTATAATTGTCTTTAATTTTCTGACTTCTTCCTCTTTTGATACTATTAAGCTTAATATTGGACCTATTCCAAATGGTTTTCTTAAAGACAATGCCTTACCTTTATTTATAATAAATTTGTCTAATACTTTTTCAAATACATAAATAGATTTAGTTTTTTCATATTCTTCCATAGCATCAGATAAAATAGTTGAATAACTTGTTCCTTCTAACCCACTTAAAACTCCTTCAATTCCAGAAGCTCCTGCAAGTTCTTTAAGTTTCCAATCAGCTAATTCATACCCAGGTGTTAAAAATCTTGTTAATTCATCCCCTGAAATATTATCTGCTTTTGCTTTTAATAATACTTTAAGGTTCTCAATATCTATTATTGTCCCAATAAACTCTCTAAATATATCTTCTTCTTTTCCTTCTATTATAATCTCTTTTTTAAGAGAATTTAAATAATATTTATCTAAAGCTAACTCTAACCACATTAAATTTTTTGTTTGTTCATAATTAGAAAGTTCTTCCTGTAAAATTTTAAAATATTCTGTCCCTTCTAAACCTCTAATAACTTCTTCAACAGTTTTATATTCTGCTAAATCTTTCAATTTGTTAGATAAATTACCAATTGGAATTAATAATTCAATTGTCTTTTCAGGAGATAGTCCATAATATTTAGCCCTTAAAAGTGATTTTATATTTTTTATGTCATACTTCATAGTGAATACTTTTAAAACTTTCTTTGCAGAATCTGGGGAAATATTATAGATAAATTGATACATGTCTGCTAAATATGTATCTAAAGCTTTCTCAACCATTAAAGGATTCTTTTCAGAACTCTCTATATATTTATAATAGTCTGTATCTGAAAGTAATCCTAACATCTCCTCAAAACTACCTGCCTCTAATAATTCATTAAATTTATTATTATCTAATAATCTCCCTTCTCTTGCTCTAATCCTTGCATTTACATATGCATATGGAGCCAAGTCAATAATCATCTTTGTAATCCAAACGATAATAACTAAAACAATAATAACTGTAATAAGTGATAAAAGCATGATAAAGGGATTATTTATAACATCCATTAGCGTCTTAAAAAATATATCTAAGTTTAATAGTGTTTCCACCCCCATTTTACTCACCTATATTAAAATAACTTCTCTGATAACTTAATTCTTATTTCTGGAAGTTTTCTTTCAAATATAGCCTCTAAACTATTATCTACCTCTTTAGTTTTATCAATTGTTTGTAAAATTATACCTCCAATTATATCAACTGTTTCAACTTTTAATGTTATGTTTTTACCAAAATCATATTTTAGTTCATTCTGAATTTCTTTTAATAGATTAATATCTCTTTTATTAATTTTTGCTATATAACTATCCTCCTCACCTAATAATTCTATAGCCTCAACAGTTAATTTATATAACTTATCTCTATATTCTGGTTTTTCAGGTAGCTTAAATAAATCTTCTTTAATTTTTTGAATAGCCTTTTCAATTATTTTCTCCTTTGCTTTTAAAAGTTTTTTCTTTGCTTCAAGTTTTGCCTCAGCTATAATTCTATTATAAACCATCTCCGCCTCTTTTTCTCCTCTTTTAATTATTTCTTCATATCTTTTATTTGCCTCCTCTTCAGCTTTTTTTAATATTTCTTCTTTCTCCTTTTCTGCTTCCTCTAAAATTTTCTTTACCTGTATATCAGCATCTTCTAAAATCTTATTTTTTATTTTGTCAACTCCCATTTGTATCTCCTCAATAAAAAATTTATTAGGTTTAGAGTATAATCATAATTAAGATAGCAATTAACAAACCAAATATAGCAAATGTTTCTGGCATAACTGCTAAAACTAAACCTTTACCCATAGCATCTGGGTCTCTTGCTGTTGCTCCAATAGCTCCTGCTGCTGTAATACCTTGACCAATCCCTGATAATCCAGCAAACCCTACTGCAAACCCTGCACCTAATGCTGCAATACTTGTAGCCCCTGCTCCAGAGAAAACACCTACCAATAATAAGATAGCAATTAACAACCCATAAATTGCCTGAGTTTCTGGAAGGACAGAGAAAACCATAGCTTTACCAAACATTTCACTATTTTCAGCAACTGCACCTAAACCTGCTGAAGAAGCAATTCCTTGACCAATAGCAGATAAACCTGCTAATCCAGTAGCTAATCCAGCAGCAAACATTGCCCATGCTGGAGCTGTTTTAAAGACAAATAATATTAAGATAGCCACTAAAAAACCATATAATCCTTGTGTCTGAGGAAGAGCTTGGAAAACTATTGCTGTCCCAAACTTGTTAGGGTCTTCTGCAACAACTCCTGCACCACTTGCTCCAGTAATTCCTGCACCAATTCCAGAACCTAAACCTGCAATACCAACTGCTAAACCTGCACCAATTGCACCAATTAATATAGGATCCATAAAAAACCACCTCTTTTAATTTGTTGTTGTGTATTCTCTATTTGATTTAAATGGGATAAATTTCTTACCTCCACCTTCATAAAACTGACTGAAGAATTCAACATAATGTAATCTTAAGGAGTGTATAAAAGCACCTAAACCGTTCATTACAAAGTTGAAAATATGCCCTCCTATTAATATAACTATCGCTAAAATTATCCCAACGACTGGGACAGATTCATTAACAAGTTTGGCCATAATATTTACGGCCATTGCTAAACCTCCAGTAGCTAAACAGAGAGCTAACAATCTTGCGTAAGATAACACATTTCCTAAGAATCCAGTTATATCTAAACCTCCTAAAAGTGCTCCCATAATACCATTTTCTTTATAACCTTTATACATACTTGCCAATATTGCTACTGCTATGGATATTAATAAGATTCCTAATCCTATCATTAAACTTCCAGGAGCTAAAACCTTTATTAAAACTAATAATATTACTGCTAATATAACAAATATCCAAATTCCTTGGTTTATTATAGCATCTTCAACTAAACCTCTTTTGATATTCTCACAGAAACCAACAACCAAACCAACTAATAAATGGATTAAACCAACTGCTATGGCAAATCCTAATATTGCTATTGGACCATTTTTTATAAATAAACTTTCTCCAAGTGGATTAACTAATGCCAATCCCATTTTATATATATCAATTCCAAGGAATTGTTTTAAGAAGTCTCCTAAGTAACCACCTGTTATAATACCCATAACAACTGTTGAGATTCCTGCTAATGTTAAAATATATCCTAATTTTTTAGCTCCTTCACTTACTTGTCCTATTTTTTTCCACATCCATAAACCAGCCAATGTTAAAGCTAATCCATAAACAGCATCAGTTAGCATAATTCCATAAAATAATAAAAATCCTGGGACTATTAGAATAGTTGGGTCTATTTCATTATACTTAGGTAATGCATACATCTCTGTAAGCATTTCAAATGGCTTGACAGGTTTAGGATTATTTAACAATACAGGAATCTTTTCTTCTGGCTCATCTGGTTCAGAAACTTCAATTTCACAGTATCCATTAGATTTTTCTTCAATTATTTTTTTGACTTTATCTACATTAAACTTTGGAGTCCATAATTCAATATAATAAGTCCTCTCTGTCTTACCAAACTTTGTATATACTTCAGCTCTCTCTTTTTCAATGTTTAAAAGTTCATAAATGACTAATAACTCATTATACCATTTTTCTGCTAAAGTTTTTAATTTTTCTTTTATACTTTCAATTTCCTTTTCAATTTCTTTTAACTTACTTTCTAATTTTTGTATTGCCTCTTTTGGTAATCCCTCTATATCTCCAACATTTAATTTTTCAAAATCATTTTTTCTTAGTATTGAAAGGGCTTTTTCTAAGTATTCATTTAATATTATAACAACAGAAGGAACTTTATCATCATTAACATCATTTTTCTGTCCTATTAAAACATCAGAATATCCATTTGTTTCATTTTCTAACTCATTTTTTAGTTTATTGATTTTCTCTTCTGGAATTAAACCAACATAAACACTAACAAATTTTCCATCCCCTACATATTTAAGATCTATATCTAAATTATATATATATTTTAATTGTTCAATTGTTTGGGAAATTTTTGATTTTTCAGATTCAAGGGTATTTAACTTTTCAGCAAGAGTTTCAACATCTTTATCAACTTGACTAACAATATTTTTAACATAATTCATAACATCATTATGAGAATTAGGGACTCTCTTTTTTTCTATTGGTTTAGGATTTAAAAAATCTGAGATTGATGAACTTTTAGGATTTACACTCTCAAATAAATCTAAAATTTTACTTACCTTTATCAATAAACCAGTAACATCTCTTATATATGGTGCTGAAGATGATGGCTCTAAGATAGAGTTCCATTCATAATCTTCTAATCTTTCAGATAAATCATATATCTCTACTAATCCAGTTTCATGTAATTCTCTTATAACATCATCGATATATTCATCAAATATCACCGCTTTAACTTTCTTCATTCTTACTGGTCTCACAAAAATCACCTATTAAATTTCTAATACTTCCTCTAACTTTAGGGATAGTATTTTAATTTTGGCTATAGACATAATTTCTTTTATTTCATCTTCAACCTCATAAATTATTTCTTCAGCTTTTTTCTTGGCTTCTTCTTCTTTTACTTTTATCATCTCTTCAACTTTCTTTTTAGCTTTTTCCTCTTTTTCTTTAATAATTTTTTTTGCTAATTCAACAGCTTCCTGTTTTATTTCTTCAGCTTTTTTTTTGGCCTCTTCAATTTTATTTATAGCCTGTTCTTCGGCTAATCTAACCTCTTTAACAGCCTCTAATATACTCATTTTTCCACCTTATTTATAAGCAATTAATTAAAAATGCCTTTAAAGAGTATAAATAATTTATCTTTTACTTAGCCAATAAATTGTTGATGGTATAATTCCAATGGCTGTACAGGTCTCTAAAGATACTCTTTTCTCAGTAATATCAAGATGAAACTTACAAAAATTTAGAATCTCCTTTGGTAATCCATGCCTTCCTAATCCAACAAATAGACCAACAGGTTTTTTATTTAAAAGTTTTACAACCTCCTTGGGGGATATTACTTTTTCTGGCTTTGATGTTGTTGCTATTGGAATTCCAAACTGAGGTAGAAATTTATCAACAATAAAAAATCTATTTTTTTCTATTAAATACTCTAAATATTTTCCTTCTTCTCCAATTGTTGTTTTTATGTTTATATCATTGATATCTTTAACTGGAAAATCCATTATAGCTAAATTAAAATCATATGCATAACAAACAGGTGCTGCTCTTGCTATAGCTCTTTTATGAGCTTCATGCCACCTCTTTTTATCATAAGAGTTATATAAAATTAGTGTAGCCCTCTTCATTTTTAGTCCTAATATAATTTAAATCTTTTTAATTTTGTTTAATATTTTTTAAATATACGAATCAAATTAAAACCGAAAAGTATATATATGATAAATGTTATTTAATTTTATCACCGATTACATGCAGGGGTCGCCAAGCCTGGCCAAAGGCGCCGGACTTAAGATCCGGTCCCGAAGGGGTTCCGGGGTTCAAATCCCCGCCCCTGCACTATTTTTATTTTTTATTATTATTTATATTCATATATTTAATTATATATAAAGGTGATTTTTTGAGATATGATTTCCATACCCATACTATTTTTAGTGATGGAGAGTTATTACCTTCTGAATTAGTGAGGAGAGCAATAGTTTTAAATCATAAAGCAGTAGCTATAACTGACCATGCTGATTTTAGCAACTATAAGGAGTTAATTAAAAAGATAATAATAACCAGAGAAAAATTAAAAGAATATTGGGATATTGTTGTTATTGTTGGTATTGAACTTACTCATATTCCACCAAGATCCATTCCAAAATTATCAAGAAAAGCAAAGGATTTAGGAGCTGAGATTGTTGTAGTTCATGGGGAGACTGTTGTTGAACCTGTTGAAGAAAAGACAAATTACTATGCTTCAATATCTGAAGATGTTGATATCTTAGCTCATCCAGGATTCATTGATAAAGAGACTGCTGAAAATTTAAAAGAAAATGATATCTTCATAGAAATAACTTCAAGAAGAGGACACAATATAACAAATGGTCATGTTGTTAATATTGCCAGAGAGTATAATTTAAAAACTTTAATAAATACTGATGCTCATGCTCCAAGTGATTTAATTAATTTAGAATTTGCCAAAAAAGTAGGGTTGGGAGCAGGATTAAATAATAATGAGTTAAAAAAAACACTTGCTGATTATCCAAAAGAGTTAATAAAAAGAATTGTGGGATTATGAATAGGGAGGAGGCTATTCAATTTTTAAAGGAAAATAGTATAAACAATATTATTAAATATATTAATATTATAAATAATAAATTTAAGAGGGAATATATAACTTATTCCAAAAATGTTTTTATTCCATTATGTAAGTGGTGTATAAATAGATGTGGATACTGTATATTTAGAGAGGAAAATGCTAAATTAATGAAACCAGAAGAGGTTAAAGAAATTGTTTTAAAAGGAGAAAAATTTGGTTGTAGAGAAGCATTATTTACATTTGGAGAAAGAGTTGATAAAAATGAAAAAATTAGAGAAGAACTAAAAAAGATGGGATATAATAACATTATTGAATATCTTTATGATTTGGAAGATTGGGTTTTAAGTAATACCTCTTTACTTCCCCATACTAACTGTGGAATCTTAGAATATGAAGAGCTAAAGATGTTAAAGGAAGTTAATGCCTCAATGGGTTTAATGCTTGAAAATGCTTCAGATAGGTTGATGAACACTATAGCCCACAAAAATAGTCCTGGAAAATTACCAAAATTAAGAATTGAAATGATAGAGAATGCTGGAAAGTTAAAAATTCCTTTTACAACAGGATTATTAATAGGAATTGGAGAGACTGATGAGGAAATAGTTGATTCCTTATTTACAATTAAAAAAATACATGAAAAGTATGGTCATATTCAAGAAGTGATAATACAGAATTTTAGAACTAAAAAAGGAATACCAATGGAAAACTTTAGAGAACCTTCACCATTAAAAATGCTTAAAGTTATTATTTTGGCAAAATTAATATTAGAAGATATATCAATACAAATTCCCCCTAATTTAAATAGAGAAACTGGACAACTATTTTTATTGGCTGGTGTAGATGATTGGGGAGGGGTTTCTCCATTAACAAAGGACTATGTAAATCCTGAAGCAGAATGGCCAGAGATAGAAGAACTAAAAAGATGGACAGAGGAAGCAGGTTTAAAACTTAAATTAAGATTACCTGTCTATGATAAATATATAAGTAGAGAATGGTTAAGTGAAAAAGTATATAATAAAATTATTTCCCTTCAATTTTAATTAACTTTTTTTAAAATTAATATTCTAAATTCTATATTTTTTCTGAATAAATTTTTAACTAAAAATATCATCATAAGGTTATAATTATGATTACAGAAGAAGAATTTAGAGAATTGTTTGAAGATAAAATAAAATACTTTATAAAAGCAGAGTTATCAGAAAATCCTAAGCTTGATAATATTTTTGTATTTGACATAAAAAAATTCTTAGAGTTATTTCCAGATGCAGGAGATTTAAATGACTATATATTAAAATATCCTAAATTTGTTGAGGATATAATATTACATATTTTTAGAGAGACATATATTGAGTTGTTTGGAGAAGATGATGATTTAAGTAAGGTTCAAATAGCATTTAAAAATCCTATTGGTTGTTATAAGCTTATTGAAAATATTTCTGCTGAAGATATTAATAAACTTATAACTTTTGAAGGAAATATAATTAAAGCTGGAAAGGTTTGTGCTCTATTAAAAAGGGCTTATTTTGTCTGTCCAAAATGTGGCTCTACAATTGAAAAACCTATTCATAACTATTTTGAACCAATTGAAGAAAGATGTAAAGAATGTAATGAAAAAATGAATTTATTAGAAAATTCTTCAACATATATAAATATACAGGAGCTTGAAATTCAACAACCAATTGACTTAATGAAAAATCCAGATGACCCACCAAGAAGTATTAAGGTGTTTTTAGAGAATAGTAAAGGAATATATTCTGGGAGAGTTGATGTAGTTGGAACTGTTTTAAAGAAAAAAACAAAATCAAAAGCCCCTGTTTATGAAATTTTTATTAGAAGTAATTATATCAAAATCTCTGAAAGTTTTCAAAAAATTGAGGTTAGAGATATATTAAATAATGATGATATTATAGAGATTTTATATGAATTAGGCAAAAAAAAGGGAATTATTGATATTTTATCTAACTATTTAATATCTCAAATTAAAGGATATGAATTAGTTAAGAAAGCTATTTTTCTTCAACAAATTAAAGGGGCTTTTAAATTTCTACCTGATGGTACCCCCCTAAGAAGAGACAGCCATATTCTTCTAATAACTGACCCAGGAATTGGAAAGACAACCATGTTAAAAAGAATTGCAAGACTATTCCCACAAAATGCTTATGCATCTGTAACTACTGCTACAGGAGGTGGATTAACAGCAATAGTTACAAGGGAATCCACAGAAATAGGAGATGGGTGGGTAGTTAAGCCAGGAGTTTTTGTAAAGGCAAATGAAGGAACTGCATGTATTGATGAGCTAACAGTTAATAAAGATGTAATGAGATATATTTTAGAGGCTATGGAAAGCCAAACAATACATATAAGTAAAGGAGGATTAAATGTTAAACTTCCTGCAAGATGTGCAGTTTTAGCAGCATGTAATCCAAAGAGAGGAAGATTTGACAGAAATTTAACAGTCATTGAACAGATTGATATCCCTGCCCCTTTACTTAGTAGATTTGATTTAATTTTTCCACTTAAAGATATCCCTGATAAAAATATTGATGATAAAATAGCTGAGCATATCTTACAAACACATATTGAAACAGCTAAAAAAGAGTATTCAATATTGGGAGAGATAGAGATAGATGGAATATTAGTAGATGAAAAACTTTTAAAATACTATATAATATTTGCAAGAAGTTGTGCATATATTGAAGAAAATCAATTAATTTATTTAGGAGAGTTTGATGAGAAAAAACTAATAATGCCATATTTAACAGATAAAGCTAAAAAATTAGCTAAAAAATATTATTTAGAGATGAGAAAATTAGGGGAAGGAGATAATCCTATCCCAATAACTGCAAGACAATTGGAGGCAATTGTTAGATTAGCAGAAATGCATGCTAAGGCAAGATTATCAGATAGAGTTGAAGAGGAAGATGTTAAAGAGGCCATAAATATTATGGATTATTGTTTAAAAGAGATTGCCTATGACCCTGAAACTGGAACTATTGATTTAGATAAGATAGCAGGAACACCTAAGTCAAGAAGAGATAAAATGGATACTGTTTTAGGAATTATTAAAGAGCTAATAAACTTAAGAGATGATAAAATAGCCCCAGAAGAAGAGATATATGAAAAAGCATCTGAATATGGTTTATCTGAGGTAGATGTTAAAAAAGCTTTAGAATATCTTATTAAAGCTGGAGAAGTTTACAACCCAAGACCTGGCTTTTATGCTATTTTATAATTTTTATTTTTTTATTTTTATTTCAAAAATTTTATTAATTAATGATGAAAATTAAACTTAGAATAATGTTAAAATTCCAAATTACATAAATATTAATTAAAATTTAATTTAAAATTCGGAAATATTTTGACGATATTTTTATTAATCATTCTTATATATAAGTTATATTAATATTCCTAATATCTATTAAAATAGGTGATATTATGGACCCAAAGATTAGTTATTTTAAAACATTTATAGTTGCAAGTGAAACAAAAAGTTTCTCTAAAGCTGCAAAAAAGTTAGGGATTACCCAGGGGACTGTAAGTAATCATATATTTGCATTAGAAAAATTTTTTGATGCACAACTTTTTTTAAGAACTCCTGAAGGTGTTGAACTAACACCAGAAGGTGAAATTTTATATCAAAGGGCTAAAAAGGTTTTAAATTTAATTGATGAAGCAAAATTATTAATGAAAACCATGCATATAAATCCTGAGGGAACTATAAGAGTTTATGCCTCTACAACACCAGGAGAACATATATTGCCCTCATTAATAAAAGAGTATAGAGATAGATATCCAAATGTTAATTTTGAAATAACTATAACTGACTCTAAAAAATGTTTTAAAGCATTAAGTGAAGGATTGGCAGATATTGCTGCAGTTGGTTATTTATTAGATGATAGTTATGAACATGTTATTATTGGTAAAGATAGACTGGTTCTTATAGTTCCTCCAAATCATCCCTTAGCCAAAAAAGGATATGCTACTATAGAAGATATATTAAAAGAGGACTTTATAGATAGAGAAGAAGGGTCTGGAACAAGAGATGTATTTTTAGAAGCTCTTAATAAAAAAGGTTATTCAGTAATGGATTTAAATATAATTATGAAATTGGGAAGTAATTCAGCAGTTATAACTGCTGTTTCAGAGGGTTATGGAGTTAGTGTTATCTCAGAAATTCCTGCAAAAAAAGCAGAGAAAGCAGGTTTAATAAAGATAGTACCAATTAAAGATTTAGAAATAGAGAGATATTTATACTTAGTAAAAAATAAAAAAACAAAAAACCCAAGTGCAGTAAAATCATTCTGGGAATTCATAAATAATTTATAGTGAAATTATGAAAATAGAGGAAAAGTTTAAAGAATTGAGGGATAAAAAGGAAAAAGCATTTATACCTTTCTTAGTTGCAGGAGACCCAAATTTTGAAGATTCTAAGGAAGCATTTGAAGTTATTTGTAAATATGGGGATATTATAGAGATAGGTATTCCTTTCTCTGACCCTGTTGCAGATGGGTTAACAATTCAAAAAGCAGATTTTAGGGCATTATCATCTGGAATTACACCAATACATGCCTTTAAATTGGCTAAAGAGTTGAATATGAAATTTCCTAATAAACCAAAGGTATTTTTAACATACTACAACATAATTTTTAAAATGGGAGAAGAAAAATTTGTAAAAAAATGTAGTGAAGTAGGAATTTCAGGAATAATAGTTCCTGACTTACCAATTGAAGAGTGTGAAAGTTTATATAAAATATGTAAGGCCTATAATATTGATTTAATTTTTTTAGTAGCTCCAACAACAACAGAGGAAAGATTAAAAAAGATTTTAAAAAAGGCATCTGGTTTTATTTATGCTGTTTCAGTTACAGGAATTACTGGAGAAAGAGAAAAGATACAGGAAGAAACTAAAAATTTTATAAAAAATCTTAAAGAAAAATGTCATCTTCCTGTATGTGTTGGTTTTGGAATATCTAAGAGAGAGCATATTGAAGAAATAACAAAGTTAGCAGATGGGGCAATAGTTGGAAGTGCTATAGTAAAAATTATTGAAAAATATTGTAAGAATAATAAAATAGAGAATAAAGAAAAATTTTTAAAAGAGTTGGAGAAGTTTGTTAAAGAACTAAAAGAAGGAACAAAAAATAAAATCTTGGAGAGAGTATGAAGGTTTGTGTTATTGGTTTGGGTTATATTGGATTACCTACTGCCTCAATTTTGGCAATAAATGGATTTGAAGTTGTTGGAGTGGATATAAACAAAAATAGAGTGGAAGAAATTAAGAATCTTACATTCAAAACAACTGAAAAAGATTTATTAACTTTAGTTAGAGGAGCTATAAATTCAGGAAATTTAAAAATTAAAAATACTCCTGAAAAGGCAGATGTTTTTATTATTTGTGTTCCAACACCAATAAAAAATAACAGATGTGACCTTTCCTATATAAACTCTGCAATTGATTCAATAAAACCATACTTAGAGGACGGAAATTTAATAATTATTGAAAGTACTGTCCCTCCTGGAACATCTGAAGAGATTTATAATAAATTATCAAAATATAAAAATATATATCTTTCATACTGTCCTGAGAGAGTTTTACCAGGGAATATTTTAAAGGAATTGGTAGATAATGATAGAGTAATAGGAGGAATAAACAAGGAATCAGCTGAGAGAGCTAAAAAGATTTATGATAGTTTTGTCAAAGGGAAGATATATTTAACAGATTGTAAAACTGCAGAGATGGTTAAGTTAATGGAAAACATTTATAGGGATGTTAATATAGCTTTAGCAAATGAATTTGCTAAAATATCTGAAGAGTTAGATATAGATGTTTGGGAGGCAATAGAATTATCAAACAAGCATCCAAGAGTTAATATTCTAAGACCAGGGCCTGGAGTAGGTGGGCATTGTATTAGTATAGACCCATGGTTTTTAATTGAAAAAAGTAAAGAGGCAAAATTAATAAGAACTGCAAGAGAGATAAATGACTCCATGCCCAACTATGTAGCCAATAAAATTAAACAACTTACAAAAGGAAAAAACATAACTATATTTGGAGTAACTTATAAAGGAGATGTAGATGATGTAAGAGAAAGTCCTGCAGAAAAAATAATATCTTTTTTAAAAGAAGAATTTAATATAAAGTGTTATGACCCTTATGCTAAAGAGTTTAAATATCCTCTCTACCCTATAGATGAGGCAGTTGAAGATAGTGATTTAATTGTTGTTTTAGCTGACCACAAAATTTTTAGAGATTTAGATGAAAAGGATATAAAAAAAATATCTGAAAAAGTTAGAAATAGAGTAATTTATGATACAAAAAATATAATTACTAAAGAAAGATGGGAAAAGTTTGGATTTAAGGTTTATAAATTAGGTGGAAAAAATGATTAAAGTGGCTGTTGCAGGAGCTTTGGGAAGAATGGGAAGTGGTATTATAAGAACAATAAATGAGCAGGATGATATGAAAGTTGTTTGTGCATTTGAAAGAGAAGGACATGAAAAAAGAGGAGAAGATGTTGGGGAATTAATAGGGATTGGAAAAATAGGAGTTCCTTTAAATACTGCTGATGAAATGGAGCAGGTTTTAAAAGAAAAAAATCCTGATGTATTAGTTGATTTTACAATGCCAAAGGCAACATTAAATAATGTAAAAATTGCTTCAAAATTAGGGATAAAGTTAATTATAGGAACTACAGGGTTTAGTGAAGAAGAAAGAGAAGAGATGATAAAAACTATCAAAGAAAATAAAGTTCCTGCAGTTATATCTGAGAATTTTGCTATTGGAGTTAATATATTTTTTAAGACATTGGAATTTTTAGCCAAAAAATTAGGAGATTATGATATTGAAATTGTTGAGATGCATCATAGGTTTAAAAAAGATGCACCATCAGGAACTGCCTTAAGGGCTGCAGAAATTATTAAAGAAAATAGAGGAGGCTATTTTGTATTTGGAAGAAAGGGATTAGTTGGAGAAAGAAAAAAGGAAGAAATTGGAATTCATGCATTGAGAGGAGGAGATGTTGTAGGAGAGCATACTGTTATATTTGCAGGAGATGGTGAGAGATTAGAATTAACCCATAAAGCAAGTAGCAGACAGGCATTTATAAATGGAGTTATATTAGCAATAAGATTTTTAAAAGATAAAGATGAAGGAATATATAATACCTTTGATGTTTTAGGTTTGAATTACTGTATAGGAAAATAATTTATTTACAATGAAAAAATTATATAGTTGAGCATAGGATAATTAAATTAAAAATCTATATATTCATTTTTTTAATAAATGTTTTAATAGTGTTATATTTTAGACTTTTATTAATACCTATTTTTTCTAAAACAGCTGTTTCAAAGTACATATATGAAGATAAATATAATAGTATTAGTCTCTTAATTATATCATCAAAAATATACATACAATCATAATTCATATAATTTTTTAACTTATTATAAATGTTAATTAATAAGATAGTTAAATATTCTGGATAGATATCTTTTTCAACATATTTTATACCTTTTTTTATAGTTTCAATGTAAAACTTTTCTAAGTCTTTATCATTTTTTATTTCAAACATTTTTATAAACCAAGATTTAAGTTCATTTTTTAATTCCTCTTTATCACCAAATTTAGATGTATCTATATCATTATTATAAAATTTTTCAATAGTTTCATCTATAATCTCATTTAACTTATCTTCAATCTCATCTCTATACTTTGATAGCTTAGAATAATCCTTTTTTTCACTAATTAAAAATTTATTCATATTATTTAATACATGGTTGCAGATTTCTTCAAAAGTTACCATTTAATATCACCATTTTTATTATCTATTAAAATTAATAATTAGATATTATTATGATACATTAGCAACAGTTCTTACAAACCCACCTCCATCTCCAACAGGAACAGTCTGTCCATTTTTTCCACAGTAACCAATATTAAGTTTAAAATCTTTTGTTACAGCATCCACCTTAAATAATATTTTTAAAATTTCTCCACTTAATCCTGCATCTCTTCTTAAATCTTTTAATTCTCCATTTTCTATTATATAGGCCTCTTCAGCACTAAATTGGAAAAGTCCCTTCCCAGTATCTACTTGTCCCCCTCTTGAACCTTTTAAAAAAATACCATTCTTTGTATCTTCAACTAACTCCTCAAAATTCCAATCTCCTGGTTTTATATAGGTGTTACTCATTCTTACAATTGGCTTTTCTAAACCTTCTGCTCTTCCATTACCTGTTAATTCCATTCCTAACCTTCCAGCAGTTTCTCTTGTATGTAAATAACTTTTTAAAATTCCTTTATCTATAATTATTGTCTCTCTTCCTCTTACACCCTCATCATCATACTTATATGAACCAAATCCTCCCTCTATATTTGGATTATCAATTATAGTAACATATTCACTTCCAACTCTCTCTCCAATTTTATCCTTAAATATACTATCATTTTGTAAAACTAAATCTGCCTCTGCTGCATGACCAACAGCTTCATGAATAAATACTCCTGCTAATTCAGGGTCTAAAATTACCTTAAATGTACCTTTTGGGCATCTTTTAGCTTTTAATAATCTAATTGCTTTATTTTTTGCTTCTAATGATTTATTTTTATATTCATCAAGTATTATTTTAAAATCAACTCCTCCAATTCTTTCAGCTCCAAAATTCATATTATTATTTTCTTTAGCTACACAGTTCATTCTTAAAATACAACCTACTTTTTTACTTTCAATATATGAGCCTTCACTATTTGCAAAAATCTTTTTACAATATCCTTCACTATAGCTGACAGTAATACTTTTTATAATATTATCTTTCATTATTTTGTAAGATTCTAATATAATTTCCTTTTTTTCATCAATATCCACATTTATTGGATTTATTTCTCCAACAATTTCATACTTATCCTTAACTACCTTATACTCTTTTAAAATAACTTCTTTTTTACTCTCTTTATTTGATAATTTTGCCATTTTATAGGCCTTTTCTATTAATTGATTTATATCTTTGGGATTATTTGATATAACATAACCCCAACCATTTTTATATAAAACTCTTATAGATACTCCAAAATTTTCTCCTGAACTTATTTCCTCAAAATCTCCATCTTTTAGAGTAATATGATTTGATTCATTATAAATAATCCTTATATCGGCATAATCTCCGATATCTAAATTAATTTTATCCAAATTAATCATTTTTATTCCCTCACAAAAAATTATTATTCAATATAAATAGCAGGTTTCATTGGGATAGCAAACCTTTTTTTATTTCCTTTATCTTCCCCATTTATAACAATTTCTGCATTAAACTCTTTTTCTAAAAATTCCTTATTTTGTGAAAGAATTTTTTCTTCATCTAATGGTATGGCATTTATTTTAATTATTGTATTTAATAATTTGGATATTTCTTTACCTTTCTTTCTAAATCTTTCATCTTTCATTATTTCTTTCATAATCTCTCTAACATTTTTATCTCTATTTTTATTAACTATCTCACAAACTTCACATTTCCAATCTTCAGCAGTATATATATAAATTTTGTTTGGTTTTATTTTTGCAACTTCAATAATCTCCTTAATATCCTCTATTAATCTCTTCAGATACTCCTCTCCTTTTAATATCTCTTCATCTATTTCTCCAACTTCTGGAAGTTTTGCTAAAGAAACAAATCCTTCCTTTCCAAGCATCTCCCAAATTTCTTCACAAATATGTGGTGTAAATGGAGCTAATAATAAGGTTAGTGTTTCTATAAATTTTATTAATATTTCTTTGTTATTTCCTCCTCTTCTCTTATACCATCTTAAATCCTCTAAAAATTCATAAATTAATATTCCAGCCTTTCTAAGTTCAAAGTTGTCCATGTAATTTTTATATTCTTTTATATGTAAATTTATCCTACTTAGTAGCCATTTGTCTATATAACTCTCTTTATTATCTTTCATATCAATAATTTCCTTTGCCAATAAGTAAAATCTTTCTAAAAACTGTTTTGTTTTTTCTAAGGTAGAAAACTTAATGTCAGCATCTTGAGGGATTTCTGCAGCAGTTGCTATATAAAACCTTCCAACATCTGCTCCATATTTTTCTACAACTTCCAATATTGGTAATAGTGGCCCTTTAGATTTAGATAATTTTTGGTTTTCTATAGTAACATAACCATTAACTACTATTCCCCTTGGCCAAAATTCTTCTGGGAATATTGCCACATGATTAAATATATAAAATGTTAAATGATTAGGAACTAAATCCTTAGCAGAACATCTCCAATCTACTGGATAATAGTATATAAACTCATTTCTCATATTTTCAATAACTTCCTTATCTATATTGGTAGTTTTTGCAATCTCCTCAATATCCCCCTTTCCTAAAAAAATATAATCAAATAATTCATTTGTTAATTGCTCTGCTTTAATGTTATGTTCTTTAATATATTTTACAATTGTATAATATGCCGGATATATTGTTGAATCTGATAATGATTCAATAATCCAACCATCTTCAAATGGAAATTTTGTTCCTAATCCTCTTCTTCTTACACATGCCTTATCTTTCATCCAGTCAATCATTTCATGAAAGATTTTTTTATAATTTTCAGGAATAAAGTTCATCCTATCTACACATTTATGAGCCAACTCTTTCCATTTTTTGTCAGAATATTTTATAAACCATTGGTCTTTTACAAGCTTAACTACACACTCTGCTCCACATCTGCATCTAACTCTCTCAACACTAAATTCATACATAACTTCAGCATATCCTTTTTTAATTAAATCATTTGTTAATTTATCTTTAATTTCTCTAACTTTGTATCCTGCATATTCTTTACAGTTCTCATTTAAAACTCCTTTGTGGAATTCTGCTTTATATACTTCTTTTGTTGCTTTTTCAAGATTTTCAACATCTTTTTGACTTTTTATTTTATATTTTTCAACTACATCCTTGGCAGGATATTCAGAATATCCAGGGACTTTTATTAATGGAATTATTCCAACTTCATCCAATTTATTTAAATCTTTTAATGCAATATAATCATAAGGAGCATGAGCAGGAACAGACATAACTATTCCAGTTCCTACAGTTGTCTTAACAAATTCAGCTGGTAAAATAGGAACTTCTTTATTAGTTATTGGATTTATAGCTCTTAAATTAACTAACTTTTCTCCTTTAAATTCTTCAAGTATCTCAAATTTTTTATTTTGATGGATTAACTTATTCATTGCTTTTTTAGATAAAATCCAAATTTCTTCAGATTTTTTTTCTTCATCATAAACTTTAACTTTAACATAATCCTCATTAGGATTAACCCATAAATTAACAACTCCAAAAACTGTTTCAGGTCTTAAAGTAGCAGCTGGTAGATAGATATCTCCCATTTTAAATTTAATTAATATATATTCTACTATTGTGGAATCTTCTCCTTCTAATAAATCATGGTCTTCAACTGGATTATCACAACTTGGACAATATCTAACTGGATGAGAACCTTTAACTATTAAACCCTTCTCTTTAAGTTTATGAAATTGCCAAATGATAAATTTCTTAAATTCTTCATCATTTGTTGTAAATTGTCTTCTCCAATCTAAACTAAAACCTGCCTTTTTAAAAGCTTCCTCTGCTTTTTTTGAGAAATATTCTACAATTTTCTCAGGGGTTGTTAAATTTAGTAAATCTTCTTTTGGAACTTTATGAAGATTAGTATATGCCCAAATAGTTTTTTCATCTTTCTTTTTAATTAACTCAGCTAATCCAAGAATTGGGGTTCCAGTAACATGATAGCCAAAAGTCCAAAGGACATTTTTATCTTTCATTCTTTGGTATCTTGCCATAACTTCTGGAATAGTAAATGTTCTTAAATGTCCTGCATGTAATACACCATTTAAATATGGAAATGCAGCTGTAATAAAAAATTTCTCTCTATTGTCAGGATTAGCATTAAATATTTCTGCTTCTTCCCATCTCTTTTGCCATTTTTCTTCAATTTTCTTAAAATTTATATTCATAGTTATCCCTCCAAACTGAATAACTTTAATAAAATAAATAATAAAATATTATTTAAAATTATTTTGAGGGGATAATATGGATATTAGGAATATCAAACCCACAAAAATTGTATGTGTTGGATTAAATTATATAGATCATGCCAAAGAGCTAAATATGAAAATTCCTGAAGAGCCTATAATTTTTTTAAAACCTACATCTTCAATAATTTATCCAGAAGATAGTATAATCTTACCTAAAGTTTCTAAGAGGGTAGATTATGAGGTTGAGTTGGCAGTTGTGATTAAAGAGAAGTGTAAAAACATATCTAAAAATGAAGCAAAAGATATTATTTTAGGATATACTATATTAAATGATGTAACTGCAAGAGATTTACAACAAAAGGATGGACAATGGACAAGAGCAAAATCTTTTGATACCTTCTGCCCAATTGGTCCAATAGTAAAACCTCTTAATAATCCAAATAATTTAAAAATTGAGTGTATAGTTAATGGGAAAATAAAACAAAGTTCCAATACTAAAAATATGATTTTTGATGTTTATGAATTAATAGAATTTATATCATCAATTATGACCCTTTATCCAAATGATATAATTGCCACAGGAACCCCTCCAGGAGTTGGCCCATTAAAAGATGGTGATGTAGTAGAGTGCTATATTGAAAATATTGGTTATTTAAAGAACTATGTTAAAAAAGAATAATGGTAATTAATATGTTAAAGTACTTAAAAATAATTTTATTAGTTATATTTATATATTCTTTATCTTCAACCTTTGGAGAGTTAATAATAATTCATAACAATACAATGAATATAACAAATAGTACTGGAGGTAGTTATTATAATGTTAATGATACATTAACTTTTAAGGCTTTGGCTCCAGAAGGAGATACATTAGCAAAAATAATTTTAGAAAATGGTACAATAAAATGGGATTTTGGTGATTTAACAGAAACTGATTATGGAAACTATACTATATCATATCATAAATATAATTTTCCATTTATATATCCTGTTTCATGGTGTGGTTATTTAAACAATACTGGATATCCAAAAGTAGCAACATATAACTGGATTGTTGTAGGTAATCCCTATACAACTAAATATAATTTTATAGGAAACCCTTCATATTCAAAAGATAATTGGGAAATAGAATATAATTCAACAAATAATACTGTTATTATAAAATATTATTTTGATAAAAATGTTAATTACACATTCTTGGGGGTCTATGTTGATAATACTCCTGTAGATGTAAATGTTAGTAGAGATAATATAGTAGAAGGAGATGCTGTTGAATTTAGTTATACTGTACCAAAAAATATTATTTTCCAATTATGGGATTTTGGAGATGGAACTTTTTCATTTGAAAAATCTCCAACTCATGTATATAATAAACCTGGAATTTATTATCCAAGAGTATTATTAGTTGATGACTCTGGAAGAATTTTAGTTGGTTATTATGATAAGGGAATCATAGTAAATAAACCCAGAGGAGGTTATTTTGAACCTATTAGAGATATGAACTATGTAAAAAATTCTACTGGAGCTGTAAATGTTTTAGATGAGTATGCTATGGCTTATAAAGTGGGAGATAAAATATATTTCAATCCTGATGCTTATTATTATGATTATGTTAAATACTTTTTTGGTGATGGAACTGAAACTAATTACTTAAAATATTATTACAGATATGAATATAGTCATGTTTATAAATATCCATTTATATATCCGATATGTTGGATGGACGTTAATAGGTTTGGAGATTATAGTATAGCATCATCGGCAACATTAGATTATTTGGTTGTTGGAGATGTGGGAGATACAATTTACAACTTTATTCCTAATAGTGAGAATAAAGAAAAGCCAACAGTATATTATGATGCTAAAAACCATATAGTTAATATATCTTTCTACTCAGAAAATATTAATAATACTGTAACTTTAAAACTAAAACAAAAGGTTCATTATGATGTTCAAGTACTTACTAAAGAAACACCTTATGGTATAGAATACTCTTTTATTTATCCATATGGAAAGCCTGTATTTGTATATTGGAGTTTTGGAGATGGTACACATTCTTTAGAGAATTCTCCTATTCATGAATATCCTAATAATGGTATTGATTATAAGGCTCATGTTTTAATAATTGATGAGAATGGTGTAGTATCTGTAGGTTTTGGACCAGTTGTGAAAAATAATAGAATAGAAAGCTCAATGTTATACATAAACCCAACAATTGTTGAAGTAAATCAACCATTTAATATAACCTACATAAATAAAGGAGCTGAGTACCTTGATTTATATTTTTTAGATTATACTTTGAATAATTACATAACTTCAGAAATTGAAAATTACTTAAATCCTGAACCTGACTATACTGGAAGTAATTTTGTAACTTATTATGTTGGGAATAAAGAGATATTATCAATCACATGTAAAATTCCTTGGGAAGGTATATACTATATAAAAGGATATGATTTTACTGATCATGATAATTGGCTGTATAATAATTATAGAATATATTTCATTCCAAGAATGATTAAAGTTATTGATAATAGAAAACCTGTTGCTAAATTATATGTGTATCCAAATCCAGCAAGTTATATTGAAAATATTTTCTTCAACCCAATGAACAGTTATGACCCTGATGCAAATAGAGTTTTAGAAAATAGTGGAGGATATATTATATCCCCAGATGAACCTTACGCAAGAATATACGGTTTTAATCTAACAGTATATAATTCCTCTGGAGCAATAGTTTGGAATTACACATCAAACAAGTTAGTAATTGTTACTCATAAATTTCCACCAGGAGATTATATAGCAAATTTAACAGTTTGGGATGGATTTGGTGCTAAGGATTCGGTTATCGTTAAATTTAAAGTTATTAATTATCCTCCAGTTGCTGATTTTACATATTCTCCAAATATTCCAAAAGTTAATGAAACCGTAACATTTAATGCTTTGAAATCATATGATAAAGAGGGAGAGATAGTAAGATATGTATGGAATTTTGGAGATAATAATACAGAAATAACAACATCCCCAATTATCACCCATATATATAATAAACCCGGAATTTATAAAGTAACTCTAACAGTTTATGACAAGTATAACCTTTCTGATACAATAAGTAAGAATATTAGTGTATATTATATAAGAGCAGTATTTGACTCTCCTACAAAGGCCAATCCTGGAGAAGAAATAAAATTCATTGATAAATCTATATCTATACCTGGAGAGATAGTAAGATATGTATGGGATTTTGGAGATGGAACTTTTTCATTTGAAAAATCTCCAACTCATGTATATAATAAACCTGGAATTTATAAAGTAACTCTAACAGTTTGGAATAATGTAGGATTATCAGATTCATATACAAAAGAGATATTTATAGGAAATGTAGTAAAATACCCTCCAGTTGCTGATTTTACATTTTCAATTAATGGGACAAAAGTAATATTTAATGCTTCAAAATCTTATGATATTGATGGAAAAATAGTAAAATATGTATGGGATTTTGGAGATGGTTCTATAGTAGAAACAACATCCCCAATTATCACCCATATATATAATAAACCCGGAATTTATAAAGTAACTCTAACAGTTTATGATAACGATAACTATGCCGATTCTACTATTAGATTCGTAAAAATATATAAATCAGAAAAATCAGTTCCAGTTCCGTTGTATATTCATATTTTAACAATAGTTATAACAATAATATCAATTAGGTTAATATTTAAAAAATAATTTTTATTTTGTGTTATTTTTATCATAATATGAAGCATAGGCAATTGCGTGAGCCATAAATGGAGCTAATATTAAATAAACAAATGCCAATAAAACCTCTCCAAGAGATAAAAATATTATGAAACATGCACAATCTATAACTCCAACTATATGTATTCTTGCAAATATTATATTTTTCCTATCTTTCTCAACCCATAGCCTATAAGAAGCTATTAATATTCCCAATGATGCAGTAAAAATAAGAATGTCTTTTATAACCTCAAACATAATAACCCATTATTTAAAAATTTTTAATCCAATTTTTATAACTTCATATATATTTACTTTAACATATCCCCAAAAACTTTTTATTCCAAATATTACAATATTCTTATTATTATATCTTATAATTAAAATTTTATTATTTTCATAAAAAATTTTTCCTATATTATTTAATAATTTAAATAATTCCTTTGTATTCTTAAATATGTCAATTATGGATTTTTTATTATCTTTATTATCTTCTTTAAGAGATTGATATAATCTATATATTTTATTCAACTTTTCAATGTTAATAATTTCTAAAATTATTTTTTTATTGTCAATATATAGTTTTATTAAATCATTAATCTCTAAACAAAAATTTCCAGAAGAAATAAAATTTTGTATAAAAAAAAGATATCTAAGATATTCCATTATTTATTTTCCTCTTTTTTTTCTCTAACTAATGGAATAATCTTTAAACTAATCTCTCCATCTAATTTTACCTCATTAAAGGTTAATTTTACTTCACTACCAGTTCCTTCTATTGCTCCTAAAATCTTTTCTAAGTCAATTTCTAATTTTGGTAATCTGGTTTTAATTTCATCTAATATTTTTAACATTTCTTCAACTTTATCCTTACTTACTACTTCTTTATTTTTAATCTTATTTAAAAAGTCAGATAATTTATTTAACTTTTCTATTAATTCTGTAGGAATTTCTATTTTAATTTCTTTTTTATTTTCTTCACTCATATTTACTCACCAATATTAATTATTTAATAATAACTATGGTTTTTATTTATTATATATATATTTTTCTAATTCATTTTTAAATTTCTCTATTACACTAAAATCTTTATTCTCTTTTGCCAATTTTAAATATTTTTTTCTTAGTAATCCTATTTCTTTAATAACTTTTTTATCAGGCCTGTTTTTTCTAATAAATTCACCCATAACATTCCTAAGTTCTTTATCAATTATTTGAATAAACTTATTATTTTTATTTTCTATTTTATTCTTACTTATTATTCTATTTTTACTTTCATATTCTTTTAATATTTTTTTTGCTATTTCTTTATAATCTATCTTTTTTGTAGTATCTATTTCTAAAAAAGCCCTATCCCAACTATATTTTTTCCCAGGAATATCATATTTTTTATAAATGTTTAAAATAACTTCATTAGGCACCTTATAGCCCCTTTCTTTGTTTCTTTCTAATATTATATCTAATGGTGCATATAAATAAATTATAACATATTTTTTATTATGTTTTTTGGCAATATTTATTAAATCTCTCCTTATTGAGTTGTAATAGTTTGTATCATCAACAATAACCCAATAATAATGTTTTAAGGCATTATCTATTAACATATAAATATTTTCTTTTATAAAATCTTCATATTCAACCTTCCAGACAGGAAAACACTCTCTTATCAAATCACTACCTAATATAATTATATCCTTATAATTTGCCAATTCTCTTGCTAAGTTTTTAGCAAATGTACTTTTTCCAACTCCTGGGAGGCCAGTTAATATTATTAGCATATTTATCCATCTAAAATATTGACAACATCTCCAACAACAATAATTCCTGGAGGAGAAATATTTTCTTTTTTAGCCAACTCAACAATATTTTTTAGTGTTCCTTTTATTACCTTCTGCCTATCAGTAAATCCATCTGTTATTATTGCCACAGGTGTATTTTCATTTCTTTTAGGATTTTTTAATAGCTCTTTAACTATTTTCTCTAAATTTGTTATTCCCATTAATATAACTATTGTATCAGCCATAAATTTACTAAAATCTACTTTATTTTCCCCTTCCATTTCATGCCCTGTAACAATAGTTACTGATTTAGCTACCCCCCTATGTGTTACTGGAATTTCAACAATCTCAGGAATGGCTATTGCAGAAGTCACTCCAGGAATTATTTCATAAGGAATATTATGTTTTTTTAAATATAGTATCTCCTCTCCACCTCTTCCAAATACAAAAGGGTCTCCTCCTTTTAATCTAACAACAGTTTTTCCTTCTTTAGCCTTTTCAACCAATATTTTATTTATCTCCTCTTGAGAATATGAATGTTTATTTTTTCTTTTTCCTACATATATTAATTCAGCATCTTTTTTGGCATACTTTAATAACTCTTCTGGAATTAATGCATCATATACAATAACATCTGCCTCTTGAATTGCTTTTAATCCTTTTACTGTTATTAACTCTGAATCTCCAGGACCAGCTCCAACTAAAATAACCTTCATAAAATTCACAAAAAATTTTTTTATTTTTTAGAGAGTTTTATCATTTCATTAAATAAAAATCTTGTATCATGTGGCCCAGGTCTTGCCTCTGGGTGAAATTGGACAGAAAATATTGGTAAAGATTCATGAATTATTCCTTCGACAGTATTATCATTAAGATTTATAAACATTGGGTTTATTTCATCAGGTAGGGATTTTAAATCAACTGCAAAACCATGATTTTGGGATGTTATATATACTTTGTCATTTTTTAAGTATTTTACAGGTTGATTTCCTCCCCTATGTCCAAATTTCATTTTATAGGTTTTTCCACCAAAGGCTAAAGCTAAAAGTTGATTACCTAAACATATCCCAGTTAATGGAACTTCTCCAATTAATTTTTTAATATTTTTTATTACCTCTTTCAATCTTGAAGGGTCTCCAGGACCATTAGATATTAAGACAAAATCAGGATTATAATCTAAGATTTTATCATATTCAGTATTATATGGAACTTGAACAACTTCACAATTTCTTTCTAAAAGATTATCAATAATTCCTCTTTTAACACCACAGTCAACTAATACACATCTATATTTTTTATTTTCTACTTTATGAACTTTTACCTCTTTTGTAGAGACCAATGGAACTAAGTCCATTTCACTTATTGACTTACTTTTTTTAACTTTTTCTTTAATTTCTTCAATATCTTCATCAGTTATATTCTCAGATACTTTTAAACAGGACTTTACAACTCCTCCAGTTCTTATTTTTTTTGTTATAAATCTTGTATCTATATCATGGATTCCAGGAACATCATACTCTTTTAAAAAGTTATCTAACTCTTTTTTAGTTAATTCTCTTATAACATACCCCTCTACTTTTATCCCATCTGATTCATACCAATCTTTAGATACTCCATAATTTCCAATTAAAGGGTAGGTCATAGTAACAATTTGTCCCTTATAAGATGGGTCTGTTAAAACTTCCACATATCCAGTCATTACTGTGGTAAAAACAAGTTCCCCATATACTTCTTTCTCAACACCAAAACCCTTTCCTCTTAAAATAGTCCCATCTTCTAAAACTAAAACTGCATCCACAATATCACCAATGTACTACTAATAAGTGTTTCTAACTTAAATATATTTTTCTTAACTTTTAATAAAAAATGTAAATCTATCAAAAAAGAAAGGTCTTTAAATCCTAACGTTGTTAGAAAAAAGTTTCCATACCGCAACGGTCTGATTTTAACTTTTTTATTCAATTGAACAAAAAAGAAAACATAAAGAACAATAAAAATTTCCATACCGTAACGGTCTGATTTTAACTAATGGAAAATCAAAATCTGGTAGAAATTCATATGTTATTTCCATACCGTAACGGTCTGATTTTAACTATTTGGTCTTATTTGGGCAAAATTGGCAAAATTTGGTCTTTTTATTTCCATACCGTAACGGTCTGATTTTAACATATAACTTTTGATAATTATATTAAATGTTAAGTTTATTTCCATACCGTAACGGTCTGATTTTAACTTTTAATCAAAAACATTATTATAAAAGACGGACATCTTATTTCCATACCGTAACGGTCTGATTTTAACAAAAACATAGAGAAAACAATTAATAAAATAATAGAAAAATTTCCATACCGTAACGGTCTGATTTTAACTTTTAAAATATTTTGTAAATAAGGCTATGTGTGGGGACCTATTTCCATACCGTAACGGTCTGATTTTAACTGCTGTACAAAATAATAACTTCAACAATAGAAAAAAAATTTCCATACCGTAACGGTCTGATTTTAACAAGATGAAGATTTTAAGAAAAAAATAAAAGAAGACATATTTCCATACCGTAACGGTCTGATTTTAACTTATTTTATCTTCATCAAACAATATTGTTAATTCTGAATTTCCATACCGTAACGGTCTGATTTTAACTATTTGCATCGAACTGAAGATTTGATAGTATTGAATTTATTGATTTCCATACCGTAACGGTCTGATTTTAACGTATATAGCTTCCAGGTTCCTTGAATCCACAAGAAAGTATATTTCCATACCGTAACGGTCTGATTTTAACATTCAAGATTCTTGAAGAAATTGAAAAATTAAGAAAAGCATTTCCATACCGTAACGGTCTGATTTTAACATAATAGTACTAATCCTGGCCTCATAACATCTAAAAAATTTACATACCGTAACGGTCTGATTTTAACTCATCACAACTCACTTGAATTTTGAAAAAGTTTTTCAGATTTCCATACCGTAACGGTCTGATTTTAACATTCTTAATCCTTAATACTTAAATCTCATTCTCATTAATTTCCATACCGTAACGGTCTGATTTTAACAAATACTGGAGGATATATTGTCAAAGATAAAATAACATTTCCATACCGTAACGGTCTGATTTTAACCCAATGTTACTTTCAATAACCCCAGAAAAACCAGCATTTCCATACCGTAACGGTCTGATTTTAACTAATATTGGTAATATAAATTTAGTAAATATGTCTCTATTTCCATACCGTAACGGTCTGATTTTAACTATTCTAAGCACCCTTGTGTCGTCAGACACACCCCCATTTCCATACCGTAACGGTCTGATTTTAACATATAATAAAATAAAAGAGCTTGATACTGAAAATTATATTTCCATACCGTAACGGTCTGATTTTAACTATGTAAGAAATCAGCTGGGTTATGTCCAGTGAAGTTATTTCCATACCGTAACGGTCTGATTTTAACGGTTTATATTCAACTGAATCAAGTAAAAATGCTAAATATAGATTATTTCCATACCGTAACGGTCTGATTTTAACAAAATTGTAAAAAGTGCAAGTGATATATATGGAAATGTTATTAATTTCCATACCGTAACGGTCTGATTTTAACACTGCTAGAGCATATAATAAAAACTCATTTATGTTATTATTTCCATACCGTAACGGTCTGATTTTAACACAAAATAAAAGTGATGAGATTTTAACATTTGATCTATTTCCATACCGTAACGGTCTGATTTTAACTAATTGGTAAGAATTACTTTTCAACTGCTGCAGTAGCATTTCCATACCGTAACGGTCTGATTTTAACGATTTATCTTTATCCTCCTCAGTTTTTTTATCAGATTTATTTCCATACCGTAACGGTCTGATTTTAACTTAAACGTCAAATTAAAAAAGAAAAAAATGAAAAAAATTTCCATACCGTAACGGTCTGATTTTAACTAGTTCTATATTGTCATCAGTTACATATACTCCTGTTATTTTGTATTTCCATACCGTAACGGTCTGATTTTAACTTGTCTGCCGTTTATTTATAATTATTTGAAAATAAAATTTCCATACCGTAACGGTCTGATTTTAACCATAGAATTTTAGCAATTTTGCATTTGTATCATACCATATTTCCATACCGTAACGGTCTGATTTTAACTGCCTAAATCCATTTTCTTTTCCAACCATTGCATAAGGAATTTCCATACCGTAACGGTCTGATTTTAACCATATGCTCCAACAGTTAAAACACATTCTAAATCCCCATTTCCATACCGTAACGGTCTGATTTTAACAAAAGAAAATATACTGATGAGATTATTTCAAAAATATTTCCATACCGTAACGGTCTGATTTTAACTTAGAAAATAAAATTAAAAATAATAAAATAACAAATATTTCCATACCGTAACGGTCTGATTTTAACTATTTAAACAATTTTATGCATAAAAAAAAGAGCTATGTATTTCCATACCGTAACGGTCTGATTTTAACACACTGCTTGATGATGAACTTTTATCACTATAATCAGATTTCCATACCGTAACGGTCTGATTTTAACTTATCTGATATTTGCAATTTTATGTTAAAATCTACATTTCCATACCGTAACGGTCTGATTTTAACTGAGTTAATGAGAACATTTAAAGAGATCGATAATGAATTTCCATACCGTAACGGTCTGATTTTAACTCCTCATTTTGCTGGTAAAACTACACTGTCTAAATATAATTTCCATACCGTAACGGTCTGATTTTAACCTTGTAATTTTTCATCATTAACAAATTTAGAGATTAAAATTTCCATACCGTAACGGTCTGATTTTAACTGAAAGTACAAAAAACAGTGGGTTAAATGCGTGTGTGATTTCCATACCGTAACGGTCTGATTTTAACCCTATTTTTTATTGCTACATTACCATCAGTTTTTTTTATTTCCATACCGTAACGGTCTGATTTTAACAAATTATCTAATTCAGGAGTCTTTTCATTAAAAATTATTTCCATACCGTAACGGTCTGATTTTAACTAGTGTATGATTTAAAGATTTTAAAATATTTTATAAAAAAATCCAATTTCCATACCGTAACGGTCTGATTTTAACATGTCCAGATGATTTAGATTTTTACATATTAGTTTCAAATTTCCATACCGTAACGGTCTGATTTTAACAAGAGGCAATTTTACGTATTTAGTATAATATCTCTTCTAATATATAACTTTTTCTATTATGTAATTTGTCAAGGGGTAGGTAATAGCTTTTATTTATAAACCTTTGAAGTTT
>JAJRSC010000030.1 GCA_024278985.1 archaeon | reverse complement strand
CCAATAAGTTTTTAAAGTTATGTATTTCAATAAAGTTAATTTTTTGGTTTTCTAAAATTTTTGTTACTATTAAATATAAAATTAAGAAAGCCACAACTACATCAAATCCATACCACCATGCACCCCACATTTTTGGAGCTATGACAGTAGTTACAACTGCCAATAAAATATATATCTCAGGAACAACATCATAACCATTTAATTTTTGATATATTATAATGAATAATCCAATGAGGATTATAAGTAAAGAAACTAAATAAAATATAATAGCTGCTATAACTATTCCATGACCTTGTGCAATATAAGAGAGATAGATTCCAGCTAATAATTCAACAATTATTCCAATAACAACTAAAACTGAAATCTTACTTTTATTGATTATTGCACTTTTTTCAATGTTATGCATTGCCTCAAGAAGAAACCATACTATATATAATATTGGTAAAACCTCAAATATTGGAGTATCTGCAAATCCAGCACATGTTTTATATAACAAAGATGGAGCGGATATTAATGCTATAGCTCCAATTAATCCTCCAACATTACTTCCAGTAACTCTTCTAACTATGAAAAATATAGGAATTCCTAAGAGCATGGATAACAATGGAGGGAACCAAAAAGCAGCATTCATTATTGTTACAGTATTATCAAATGAATGCCATATTATATAAATAAAATCTTCAACTAAACAAATTATTGGAGGTTCCCAACTAACAGGATGTCCTGGAGGGGCATATTGTATTGAATCATATGGAACTAACTTTCCATTTATTACTTTTAAAGTTTCACCTATGTATCCTTTATAATAAAGATTTTCTGATAATCTTAAATAGTAATATGGGTCTAATCCTAAAAGATACATTCTTCCATGTTCATCTGAAAACATTTTCTTTAAAAATTCGCTATCTTGAGCGAATTTCATATCTGCTGTTTGAGCTCTAAGTTGAAAACTTAAAAACATTATTAACAAAACTATCAAAGAAACTTTAATCCAGTTGTTAGATAGATATTTATGAATTTTTTTTATAACTTCCATAGATTTCACCTTTATTATGAATTGCGTTATTTTTTATATCCTTATTATTTTCTCTTATTTTCCTCTATAATTATCATTCTATCAGTACAGGTAAAGCATGGGTCACAACTGACAATAATTAACTCTGCTTCACTAACATGATGTCCAGGAAGTATTTTTTCCATACATGCAAGATTTGTTGCTGTAGGAGTTCTTATTTTTACTTGCCTAACTCTCCAATTTTCATCCAGTCCATAGCTATAATAAACTTGTCCTCTCTGGGCTTCATTATATGTATCATATGGTTTAAATTTTTTTAGTTCATAATTAGGATTATAAAACTTCTTATCTAAATCAGGTAGATGATATAAAGCTTGTTCTATAATTTTTATAGACTCAAAACATTCATCAATTCTTACAAAAGTTCTCGCATAAACATCCCCCTCATCATATATAACTTCTTCAAAATCAAAGTTGTTATAAACTGGGACAATATCTAACTTTCTAATATCACATTTTAAGCCTGAACCTCTTGCTGTTGGTCCTGTTGCATGATATTTTTTAGCTGTTTTTTTATCTAAAATACCAACTTCTTTTAATCTTATCATAATCATGGGGTCATTTAATGTTCTTTCTTTAAGTTTTTCTAAATTTTCTTTAAAATTCTCAATATATTTTAATATTTTTGGTATCTTTTCATTGATTATATTACACCTTGGCCTAATTCCTCCAATTATTGGACATGAATTTTGTACTCTACCCCCTGTTATTAATTCTAATGCCTGCATTATTGGTTCCCTAATCATAAAACTTCTGTAAGTCATTGTTTCAAATCCTATAACCTCAAATAAATGCCCTATACATAGTAAATGACTATGTATTCTTTCAAACTCCTCAACAATAGCTCTTATATAATCAGCCCTTTCTGGAACATCTATCTTACATGCATCTTCAACAACTTTAACACATGTCCAGACATGAATATGAGAGCAAATTCCACAAACTTTTTCAGCAATAATATTTATCTTCTCTGGAGGTAGTCCTTCCATAATTAATTCTATTCCTCTATAATTAGTTCCTATAACAAGCTCTGCATCTTTTATTACTTCATCCTCTAAAAATAATCTTAATCTATGAGGTTCTAACATTGTTGGATGTACTGGACCTATAGAAAATTCATACATATCTCATCACATCTCATCTTCATCATAATATAATCTATATGTGTCTATATCATATCCCATTTTATTAAGTATATATCTCACTACTCTACTTGGTTCTCTTGATTTTGTTATTGCCCTTCCAATAATAACAATATCATAGAGTTTTATTAGTTTATCAATCTCTTCTAATCTAACACCTCCAGCAACTGCCAATTTTGATGTTGAAACTTTAAAAAATTCTCTTTCATTTTTTTCTTTCTCTTCATCTATACCTCTATGTATTAAAACAACATCTGGCTTTATTGGTAGAGAGTTATAGAGTTCTATAGGATTTGGAACATTCATCATATCCAAATAACTAATTAACCCACATTTTTGACATTCATCTATTCCTTTTATTATTGTTTGTTTAGGAGCTAATCCACTAATAACCACTGCATTGGCTGAATGTTCAAAAGCTAACCTTACCTCAACTCTTCCAGTATCTAAGGTTTTTAAATCAGCAACTAAAAAACCATCAAAGTATTTTCTAATTTCATCTAATATTTCCAATCCAAATCTTTTTATTAAAGGAGTTCCAGCTTCTAATATAAGATGGTCACTTTTTGGTAAAGTTTGTAAGATAATCTCTAAGTTCTCAATAGAGGGAACATCTAAAGCAATCTGTAAATATGGAGGGTTTTCTAATCTGTCATCTCTAAAACCAACTAATGGATGCAAAGCCCTAAATTTCTCTTTTTTAACCTTTTCTATATTTGGATATGAAAATAAAGCTCTTTTAATGGCTAATTTAGTTGAAGCATAATAATGCTGAAAAATTTTTCTTTTATTTGAAAATGTTAAAGAAACATCAGGAATATTTAAAGTAACTACAATTTTTATATTTTTATCATTAAATTCTAAATCTGCAACTGCCTTTGCAACAGCATACTGAACAACCCCATAATATAGTTCTTTTTTAACATCATCATCCAAATTATCAATTGGGACCACTAAAGTCTCAGGTTTAACTATTAAATTAGGTCTTAAGTTTGCTAATATATAACCCTTTAACATTCCTTTAGCTATTATATCATCAACATCTCCAATACATACATTAACTTTTGCCAGTCCTAAACTTGCTTCTCCAAATTTCATTATTATCTAACCAAGAAGTAGTTTTAATATTGCCATTCTTACAGGGATACCATAAAAACTTTGTTTAAAATAAACAGCATTTTTTAGGTTATCAACTTCATAATCTATTTCATCAACTCTTGGAAGGGGATGCATTATAATAAAGTCCTTATTTATAACATCTTCCTTTTTAATTTTATAGGAACCTTTAACCTTTTCATATTCAGCTATATCCACAAATCTCTCTTTTTGAATTCTTGTAACATATAAAACATCTATATCATCCTTTAACTCCTCTAACTTATTAAGTTCATAAAATTTTATACCTTTATTTGTTAAATCATTTAAAATCTCTTCTGGAATTTTTAGTTCCTTTGGAGAGATAAAATAGAGTGTAATATTTTTAAAATGTGTTAAGGCATAAACTAATGAATGAACAGTTATACTATACTTTAAATCTCCAATAAATGCAATTTTTATATTATTTATCTTTCCCACTTCTCTTTTAATAGTATATAAATCTAACAATGTCTGAGTAGGATGTTGATTACTTCCATCACCAGCATTAATAATAGGAACAGATGAATACTCTGCTGCCAATCTTGCAGCTCCTTCATTTGGATGTCTTATAACAATAGCATCAGCATATCCACTTATAACCCTTATAGTGTCTATTAAACTCTCTCCTTTTTCTGCTGATGACCCTTTTCCAACCATTGTTATAACATCTCCACCTAACCTTTTCATTGCAGTTTCAAAACTTAACCTTGTCCTTGTAGAGGGTTCATAAAAAACAGTTGCTAATATCTTACCTTTTAATATAGAAAGAGATTTTTTCCTTTTTAATAATCTTTCCATTCTTTCAGATTCTTCTAAAATCTTTATAATATCTCTTTTAGTTATATCTCTCATAGAAATTAAATGTTCCATAATAATTACCCTAAATAATATTGAATAAACAAAATTATTAATATATTATTACTTAATCAAAATTAAATGATTATATTTTTATAAAGTTTCTGCAATAAATAATATTACTTAATTTAAGGTGATATTTTTTGATTGACTATACTGATATTCATAAGATACTTAAAATTTTAGAGTATGTTACTGAAGCTTTTAGGCAATTAAATAATGGAAACATATCAAAGGCTGAAGAATGTCTTAAAAAGGCTAAAGAAATTGATGAAGATAATGACTTTGTTATTTATTTAGAAGGTTCTTTATATATGATTAAAGGAGATTTAGAAAAAGCTGAAGAATGTTTTGAAAAGTTATCCGTCTTGAGTAATAATAGGTCAATAGCATCATTAAGAAATTTAATATGTCTTTCATTTATAAATAAAAAATATGACGATACTTTAAAATATGCTGAGATTCTAAAAAAACATTCTGATAGTTGTCCCTTAGTATATTTCCATAAAATGCTTGTATATCTACAAAGATATGAGTTAGATAAAGCTCTTAAAGTTATTGATGAAGCTCTAAAAAAAATCCCCAATAAAGAGATATATCTTAGAGAGAAAGTTAGGATTTTAATACATTACAATAGATATGATGAAGCCTACGAATGTGTTAATGAACTTATAAAAAATAATCCTAATGATGCCTATCTCTGGGAACTTAAAGGAGATATATTAAAAGAACTTGGAGATATTGAAGAGGCAATAATAGCATACGTTACAAGTTATAATTTAAATAATAATCTAACCCATATTTTAAAGAAAATTGGATATCTATATTTAACTTTAGGAGATGCTGATAAATCTCTTAAATATTTATCCAAATATTTAAAGTATAAGAGTTTAGATATAGAAGCAAAATTTTACTTAGCATTGTGTTATGAAAAACTTAAAGAATATGAAAAAGCTTTAAATTTATTTGATGAGGTAATAGAATCTTCAAAGAATAAGATATATCAAAAAATCTCAAGATTATATAAAGCAAAAATATATGAATATTTAAAGAAATATGATAGGTCTGTTGAAGAGCTAAATAAAGCATTTGAAGATTAAGATTTTAAATAAAGATTTTTAAATATTATTGGAACTATTGTTGATGTAAAAACTGAAAGAGTTATAATTGCTATAAATATATTATTATTTATTATTCCCAACTGCAAACCAATAGTTGCTGCTACTAATGAAGCAGAGATTTTTGGGATTGTTAAAATAGCTCCTAAAAAACTATTTTTATTGTCAAACCTTATAACTTTTAATCCAATATATCCAGATATTAACTTACTTAAAATTGCTGTGATTAATATTATTAATGTTATTTCTAAATTTTTAATGTCAAATATAGCTTTAATATTTGTTTTCATTCCTAAAACTAAAAAGAATATTGGTATAAAAAATCCATAACCAATAGCATTTAAGTTTTTGTTTAATAGTTCATCATGCTCTTTTTTTGTTAATGCTTCACTTACAGCAACACCACATATAAATGATGCAACAATTGGATGTATTCCAAAAAATTCTCCTAAAAATATTGCTAAAAATATAATAAATAAAACATAATGAATTCTCTGAATATGTAATTTTTCAAATAAATTAAATATATACTTTGAAATCTTGGGTGTTATTAAAACTAATAATATTATATATAATAAAACTTCAATTATAAATAAATATACATCATTATTACCAGATTGTAGTTTAATAATTAGAGATAAAAGTAATAAAGTTAGTAAATCAATGGTAATAGTTGAACTTAAAATTACTGTTCCTAATTTACTTTTAACTAAGTTAAGCTCATCTAAAACACCATAAACAATAGCAACAGAGTGAGATGAAAATATAACTGTCATAAGTAAAGATGCTAAAAAATTTAAACCTAATAATCTCCCTATAAAAAAACCAACTATTCCAGGAATAATTAATGAGAATAATGATAACACTATAGAATTTTTAAACTCTTCCTTTAATGTTTCATTATCAACCTCTAACCCAGCCAAAAACATTAAAAAAACAGCACCTAACCAAGATAAAACTTTTAAAGTATCATCAACAGTTATTATTTTTAATCCATAATCTCCAATAACCATTCCAGCAATCATTATTGACGTTATCGTTGGAACTTTAAATCTGCTCAATAAATTAGGAACTATAAATATAATAGACAATACAATTAATAATGTCTCATAATAATTCATAATTAACCTACTCTCCACTTACTCATTGTGTATTATCTCCACAACAACCTTTTTAAAGTTGTTATTTTTTGGACATTTAACTTTTTCGTTTAGTATTTTTGTAATTTTAAATTTATCACCTTCTTTTATACCCTCTGGATGGCAAAATATATAATTTTCACATTCAAAATTTGTACATCTATTTGGAGAGTATTGTAAAACAACTCCCTCAATTGCTTTTCTAGTATCAACACATAAAATAATATTTGAGTAGCATACTTCAACTACTTTTACTCCATCATTATGAATTTCACAAGGATGTTCTGATGACCTTACAGAAACTATCTTATAGACTCTTCCCTTTTCTAATTTTCCATGACATAAATTTTTAAATTTACATCTGTTACATTCTTCAACTTCTCCAACATATAAAAACTCTAAACCAGTCTTAGCCAATTTACTCCCTATTAATGTTATTATATTTTTCATTTTTTATCCTCTCTATAACTTCCTTTAAATAATCATAATAGTTAATTAATTCACATCTAAATTTATGAAGATTGAGATAATAAACTTTATGATTTTCTAAATATATGGCTCTATCTGCTAATGCTGTTAATAAGTCCAAAGAACTTGTAACAATAATAAATGTACTTTCTCCTAAAACTTCCCTTTTGTTCATTATAATATCTGCCAAACTTTCCACACCTTCAAACCACTTACTTAAAACTCCACTAACTAACAAATTAACAGCTGAATTATCTTCATCAATTAATATTATATCCATTTTATTTTTTAGTGCTCTCTGAATCATATATGCCATATACATAGAACCAGAAGCAGTACCATAAACTTCCTTAGGTGTTCCTTTTAATCCAGGTGGAAGTTTTTTAAAAAATAAACTAATATCCTGCCCTTTCATTTCCATACTTCCAGTAGATGCTTGAGAGAGAGATTTTGAAGTTATTATATATTCTCTCCCATCTCCAATTAAATGGTCATCTCTCCCTGAAGATATTGCCTGTAAAAGAGTAGTTTTACCTTGTGCATTCCTACCAGTTATAACAAATATCTCCTTCTTCCTAATCCCCAAACCTTTTATAGGTTTTCCAAATCTTGGCTGTATTTCTATCTCAAACTCTTTAGGAGATTCAAATGGAATATTAACTTCTTTAGGTCCTGCAATCCTGTAGTGTCTTCTTACCTCTGTGTATTTCCTTGCAGGCCTTGAGTTATTACCTATAAAACATACTAATCCAAAATTCTTTAAGTTCTCTCTTAAATATTTTTGATTAATAATATTCTTTGCTTCATTAATTAATATATTTATATCTATCTTATCTATAAAATCAGCAAGTTCATAACTTAGATTATCTATTAGTTTAGATATTTCCTTTGGGTCTTTTATTGGATAAATCATTCTTAATATTAAATATATTCTATCTTTTTCTATGTAGTTATATTTATCAGCTCTCCATAAATCATAACCAATATTTAAATCACAATTTACAACTGTTAAAGGTTCATACAATGCCTGATATCTTTTTCCAAAATACCCTGCCAAAGGTAAAAATCTTTTCTTTTTAATAATTTCCTCTTTTATAAGTTCTATAACTCTCTGAGTAGCTCCTTCAATTCCTTCTTTATAGTTTTCTAATTTTGTAAAGTTTTTATTTTTAAATATAAATGGTAAAACAACCTTAACATTACCATCCAACTGCTTTACAGAATAAAATAACTTTTTTTTATATGCTAAGGCAAACTCTTTATTTAAATATGGGTTAGAGCAATATTTAATAATCTCCTCAATCATAATTTCACTTGTATGTTAAAAGATGTAGCATTTGAAATGTTTGGTAGTATTGTTATTGGTTTAATTGTTGGGTATATTATAGCTCAATATACCAATAATAATATTTGGATAGTAGTATTTTTTTTAATTGGTGTAGTGAGTGGATTTTATAGAGTATTAAAAGTAGCCAATAAAGGAAGTAAAGGAAGGTGAAATTTTTGTTAATAACAAAAGAAGAAGCTGAAACTAATCCTAATTATGGATACAAACCAGAAGAGAGACCAATTGATAAATATATTAAATATGGTGTAGTAGTTATAGATAAACCAAGAGGTCCAACATCTCATGAAGTTAGTTCTTGGGTAAAAAAAATATTAAATTTAGAAAAAGCTGGACATGGTGGAACACTTGACCCAAAAGTTACTGGAGTTTTACCAATTGCCTTAGAAAATGCTACTAAAACAATACAAACCTGGCATATTCCTCCAAAGGAATATATTTGTTTAATGCATTTACATAGAGATACTGATGAAGAGAATATAAAAAAAATCTTTAAGGAATTTACAGGAAAAATTTATCAAAGACCTCCTTTAAAATCTGCTGTTAAAAAAAGATTGAGAATAAGAAAAATACACAATATTGAATTATTAGAAAAAGATGGAAAAGATGTTTTATTTAAAGTTAGATGTCAGTCAGGGACATATATAAGAAAATTATGTGAAGATATAGGAGAGGCTTTAGGAACATCCGCCCATATGCAAGAATTAAGAAGAATTAAAAGTGGATGTTTTACAGAAAAAGATGCTGTTTATTTACAGGATTTATTAGATGCATATATATTTTGGAAAGAAGATAATGATGAGGAGGAACTTAGAAGAGTTATAAAGCCTTTAGAATATGGATTAAGACATTTAAAAAAAATAGTAGTTAAAGATTCTGCAGTTAATGCTATTTGTCATGGAGCTGATGTTTATGTTAAGGGAATATCTAAGCTAAGTAATGATATAAATAAAAATGATTTGGTTGTTGTAGAAACCTTAAAAGGAGAGGCTGTTGCAATTGGTAAGGCATTAATGAGTACAAAAGAAATTTTGGAAAATGATAAAGGTATAGCAGTAGATGTTGAAAGAGTTATAATGGAAAGAAATTTATATCCAAAAATGTGGAAGAAAAAACGCTAACCAGTCCCAAATATTGGGTTCCTGGTTAGCACTCACTTGAACCTTTTATTTTTAAATATCTTCCAAATAAGCTCCTTTTTAAGGTTATTTCTACATCTTTTAACCATTGAGAAGCAATAGGGTCAAGGTATAATTTAAATTCTTTATCATAGATTAGTTTATCCTTATCAGTTGGGTCTGATAAAACAATCCCAAACCTTGGTCCAGCTCAACCGAAACCTTCAAATGTTATTATTAAAGTGTCTTTTTTTACCTTGCTTATTTTATCTAAAATATATTTTTTTGCTTCATCAGATATCTTTACATTTCTCATTTTTTCACCTACTAATGAAAAATAATATAGGTTTGTTATATATAAAGTTTATGTATGTGTCATTTCTATTAACAACTATCTGATATTTTAATATATAAGATGTGGATAAAATTAAAAAATCAATATTTAACTTTGAGGGAGGTTATTAATGATAAATATAAACAATTTTCTACCTAAAAATATGGAAAAAAGAGGAAAAATATCTTTAAATGAGAATATAAAAATAATAAATAACATATTAGAGCAGAGAACTATCCCTGAAGAGGGAATAAGTGAGGAACATATTCAATTTTTATTAAGAATATTATCATTTATGGATACTGATAAAGACCCTAATGTTATTCAAATTGGAGAAAGAGAGGCAAGAGTTTTAACAAGAATACAAAAAGAGAGTGTTTTTAATTTTTGCCATGGAGTTGGTAGGAGTGGTAACTTAATAGACCCTCAACCAAAGGCACCAGGAGCCAGTATAATGTATAAATTAACAAACCAAATTTTAGAAAGTTTTTTAAAAAAACTTGGATTAAAAGTTAAAGCTATAGCAACACCTATTGCTACTGGTATGAGTATTGGTTTAGCTTTATCTGCTGCAAGAAAGAGGTATAAAGTGGATTCTGTTATTTATCCTTATGCTGCTCATAAAAGTCCTATAAAGGCTACATCTTTTATAGGTTTAAGGATGAGATTGGTGGAGACAGTATTAGATGGAGATAAAGTTTATGTTCCAGTTGAAGATATTGAAAAAGCTATAGATAAAGAAAAAAATCCAGTTGTTTTATCTACTTTAACATTCTTCCCTCCAAGAGAATCAGATAATATTGTTGAGATATCTAAAATATGTGAGGAAAAAGATATTCCACATATTATTAATGCTGCCTATGCTCTGCAAAACTTTTACTATATTGAAAAACTAAAAAAATCTCTAAAATATAGAGTTGATGCAATTATTAGCTCATCAGATAAAAATCTTTTTACTCCAATAGGTGGAGGAATTATATATACAAAAAATGAGGAATTCTTAAAAGAGATATCTCTATCATATCCAGGAAGAGCTTCTGCTAATCCAATAGCAAATATACTTATATCTCTTTTATATCTTGGATTTAAAAATTATATTAACCTAATGAAAACACAAAAAAAATGTAAAAAGATTTTAGATGATGGTTTAAATGAGATAGCAAAGAAAAAAGGAGAAAAAGTTTTAAATGTTGAAAATCCAATTTCCTCTGCTATAACTGTAAAAAATCCTATTGATGTAGCAGGAAAATTATACAATTTAAGAATAACAGGTCCAAGAGGTGTAAATAGAAAAGATAAGTTTGGAACATGTTATTTAGGAGAATATCCTTATGATTATCTTGTTGTTAATGCTGCTATTGGAGTAAAAGAAGAAGATATTTTAAGAGTATTAGAAAAACTAAATGAAATTATTTAATAATATTGTAGATAATATTATATGTTATGAAATTTAAAAAAATAATATGTATAGCATATTTTAATTATTTGAGTGGATGTTCATAAAATTATCACATAATCAAAAAATTTATATAGAACTCCAAAATCATAATTTAATTAAAAAGTTTATTTTAGGTGAAAAGTATGGCAAAAGAGCTAAAAGTTGCTGAAGCTTATCAGTCAGATGTTGGTAGAGGGATAGCAAGAATTGACCCATATACAATGGAAGAACTTGGTTTAAAACCAGGGGACACTATAGAAATAGAAGGACCTAAAGGAAAGGCTTATGCAGTTGTATATAGAGGATTCTTAGAGGATGCTGGTAGAGGAATAATAAGAATGGACGGTTATTTAAGACAAAATGCTGGAGTTGCTATAGGAGATAGAGTAAAAATAAAGAAAGTTGATGTTAAAGAAGCTAAAAAAGTTGTATTGGCTCCAACCCAACCAGTAAGATTTGGTCCAGGATTTGAGGACTTTATTAAAAGAAAGATTATAGGGCAAGTCTTAAGTAAAGGTTCAAAGGTTACAATTGGAGTTTTAGGTACTGCCTTAACATTTGTAGTTGTAAATACAGTTCCTGCTGGACCTGTAAGAGTAACAGAATTTACCCATGTAGAGTTAAAAGAAGAACCTGTAAAAGAAATAAAAGAGACAAAAGTTCCAGATGTAACTTATGAAGATATTGGTGGTTTAAAAGAAGAGATTAGAAAAGTTAGAGAAATGATAGAGTTACCAATGAGACATCCAGAGTTATTTGAAAAGTTAGGAATTGAACCACCAAAAGGAGTTTTATTAGTTGGACCACCAGGAACTGGAAAAACTTTATTAGCTAAAGCTGTTGCTAATGAAGCAGGAGCTAACTTTTATGTTATAAATGGTCCTGAAATAATGAGTAAATATGTTGGAGAGAGTGAAGAAAACTTAAGAAAAATATTTGAAGAAGCAGAAGAAAATGCACCATCAATAATATTTATTGATGAAATTGATGCTATAGCTCCAAAAAGAGATGAAGCTACTGGAGAAGTTGAAAGAAGAATTGTTGCTCAACTCTTAACATTAATGGATGGATTAAAAGGTAGAGGGCAAGTTGTTGTTATTGGAGCAACTAACAGACCTGATGCAATAGACCCTGCTTTAAGAAGACCTGGAAGATTTGACAGAGAAATAACTATTGGAGTTCCTGATAGAGAAGGAAGAAAAGAAATTCTCCAAATTCACACAAGAAACATGCCATTAGCTGAAGATGTAGATTTAGATTATCTTGCAGAAGTTACCCATGGATTTGTTGGGGCAGATTTAGCTGCTTTATGTAAAGAGGCCGCAATGAGAGCATTAAGAAGAGTACTTCCAGATATTGATTTAGAGGCAGATGAAATTCCAAAAGAAGTTTTAGATAATTTAAAGGTTACAATGGATGACTTTAAAGAAGCATTAAAAGATGTTGAACCAAGTGGAATGAGAGAGGTATTAGTTGAAGTTCCAAATATAAAATGGGAGGATATTGGTGGATTAGATAATGTAAAACAAGAGTTAAGAGAAGCTGTTGAATGGCCATTAAAGGCCAAGGATGTATTTGAAAAAATTGGAATAAGGCCACCAAAAGGAGTTTTATTATTTGGACCACCAGGAACTGGAAAAACTTTATTAGCTAAAGCTGTTGCCAATGAAAGTGGTGCCAACTTTATAAGTGTTAAAGGACCTGAAATATTTAGTAAATGGGTTGGAGAAAGTGAAAAAGCAATTAGAGAGATATTTAAAAAAGCAAGACAAAATGCTCCATGTATAATATTCTTTGATGAAATTGATGCTATAGCTCCAAAAAGAGGAAGAGATATAAGTTCTGGAGTAACTGATAAAGTAGTTAATCAAATATTAACAGAACTTGATGGAATGGAAGAACCAAAGGATGTTATTGTTATTGCTGCAACCAACAGACCTGATATAATAGACCCAGCTTTATTAAGACCTGGAAGATTAGATAGAGTTATCTTAGTTCCAGTTCCAGATGAAAAGGCAAGATTAGACATCTTCAAGATACACACAAGAGGAATGAACTTAGATGAGGATGTTAATTTAGAAGAATTAGCAAAGAAAACTGAAGGATACACTGGAGCAGATATAGAGGCAGTTTGTAGAGAGGCAGCAATGTTGGCAGTAAGAGAGGCTATTGGAGAACCATGGAAGATTGAAGAAGCTTTAAGAGAACTTATTGAATATCTACAAGGTATATCAGGAGAATTTAGAGCTTTAGCAGTTGAATTAAACAGTTTAATTAAAGCTACTAAAGAAAGAGAATCAGCTGAATCAGCTGAATTTATTGAGTTAAATAAAGCAGTTGGTAAAGTTATAGAAAAACTAAAATTAATTAAAGAGAAAATTGATAATGTTGAAAAAGAAATTGATAACTTTGTCCAAATAATTGAAAAAGAAGAGTTAAAACCATCTGAAAAAGAAGAAGCTAAGAAATTAGCTAAATACTTAAAAGAATTACTCAAAAGATTAAAAGAAGCAGTTGATAACTTATACAACCTACAAAATACTTTATCATCACTTGAGAAAGAAGTTAAAGCTGAAAAAATTGATGAAATTATTAAAACAACACAAAATATACTCCAAAGATTTACAACATCTTTAGATGATTTAAAAGAAGCATTAAAAGATATAGAAAGTATAAGACTAAAAGTTTCAACAAAAGACATTAAAGTTAAAAAAGAACACTTCTTAAAGGCACTTGAAAAAATAAAACCATCTGTTACCAAGGAAGACATGAAGATTTATGAAAGATTGGCAGAAGAATATGGTAGAAGTACTACAAAAGAAAAAAAGGAATAAAGTAAAGAAGTAATCTAACACTTTAAATATTTTTTTACTTTAATATAGGTAGTTTTATTATTTTCTTAGTTTTTTAAACTTTTAACTTTAAAAAAAGATAAAAAATATTGCTTTTCTAATGTCTATCTTGAGGGGTTTTTACTTCTTCAATTATTTTTTTTCCAGCAACAACTTCATCAATACTATGTATTGTTCCTCCAAGTTCTTCAACTATTTGTTGAATCTCATAAAAATCCAAATTTTTCCCTTCGATAGTAACCTTAACATTTTCTGTCTCTTTATCTATTTCATAAACAGTTATATTAACCCCATCTACATTACTCAGTGCTGTCAATCTCAGAGCCATATCTGTTATTTTTGGCTCATGAGGTTTTAATATATCTAAAACTATTCTTCTGATTCCTAACATATTTTACCCCTCTAACTTTTCTTTATACTATTTAAAATATCTATAAAATTATCAATATGTTCTCTCTCTATATGGGGCATAATAACTAATCTTAAGGCATTGGCATTTTTACATATTGATACATAATAACCTTTTTCTCTTAGTTTTAAACATGTTTCTTTATAGTTTTCATCTTCAATATTTATTATATTCATAACTGGTTTAATTAAAGGTTTATAACTATTCTCTTTTAATTTTTTATATAAATAAAAGGTATTATTTACACATTTTTTAACATTTTTTTCCACTTCATTTAAAAAGTATTTTAATATAACATATAAAGAAACAGCACCATATCCTACTCTTGTTCCTAATATAGTAGTTTGTTTATCCTCTGTTAAATAAAATGCTTCAACCTCTAAAAATTTTTTATAATCTTCAGATTTAAATAATATTCCTCCACAAGGTATAGGACATAATCCCATTTTATGGCCATCTATTGTTATAGAATCAATATTTAAAGAAAAGTCAAACTTTATATTTTTATCTAAGAAGGGTATAACAAAACCTCCAAAAGCAGCATCTACATGAAGATAGATATTGTTATCCTTTGATATTTTTGAGAGATATTTTATATTATCAATAGTCCCAAATTCTGTAGTTCCAGCTATTCCTATAATAGCATCTACCTTATTATCTTCTACAAAGTCCTTAATAAATTTCTCATCTACAGTATAATCTTTTTTTATTGGGGCATAAATTAAATTTAAGTCCATCATTTCTTTACCTTTTTCAAAAGAAAAATGGGCAGTTTTTGGTAATATAATATTCCTACCTTTCATTTTTTTTATAACCTTTAAAGCCATTAAATTTGCTTCAGTTCCTCCACTGACAACATTCCCAAAAGATTTAGGATTATTTAAGAACTTTCCTAAAAGTTAAATTGCTTTTTTTTCTAATATTGCAGTCCCTCTAAACAATCCTGGGTCTCCTAAGTTTGTTTCTAAGAACAACTCAACAATCTTTTTTGTTATTGGAAGTGGTTTAGTGCACATAGAAGAAAATATTTTTCCATCTTCATATTTTAAGTCCATCTTTCTATACTCTTCCAACTCTTTAAAAATTTCTTTATAAGTCATTTTTTCCCAGTTTTTCCAATAACTTTTCTTTTTTTATCTTTTTTACTCTTTTTAAATTTCTTCTTTTTATCTTTTTTACTCCTTTTTTCTTTTTTCTCTTTTTTCTTCTTTTTTGGAGGGTTTGGATATTTTCTTTTAATTTCTTCAACTCTTTTTAATAATTTCTCATATAGTTCATCAGCAATATAATCCTTATTAAAATCACCTCTTGCTGCAATAGCCAATTTACATGCCAATGCTCTTGCTATCTTTCCTCTTTGCCACTTAGGAGAGTTTAATATTAATGGATGATTATAAATAATTCCATGTTTTGGAGGAGGAGAACCTTTTCTAAGATGGGCAAACAATGCCTTTTCAGCACCTAAAACTTGTATGGTTGAGGCAGGCATTTTAGATAATTTTTCCAATCCTCCTGCTAATCCTATTAGTTTAGCTCCTAAACTTGTTCCAGCAATCTTTTTAAGATTAGGAGCTTCTTCTTCCATAAGTTTATCTAAATAATCATATAAATCCTTTCTAATTTCATAAAGATGTTTTATTTCCTTTGCAAACTTAGAAACTGCTTCAATATCATAACTCTCAAACTCTCCTCCCATTGAACTTTTGGCTAAACTTTCCAATTTTTCTGCCAATTTTTTTGGAACTTTAGTTTTTAACTCCTCTTTAGTAAAACTTTTTCTTTCTTTTAATTCAGATACTAAATTAACATAAGTTTCATGCTTACTTACTGCGGAATCTAATTCAGGGAAATGTAGAGAATACCATTCTCTCAATCTTTCTGAGAGAAGATTTAAAACCTTATCTAAATCAGAAATTGCTTCAGCAACTTGAATAATTATTTTATCTTTTTGTTCAGAATAACTTTTCATTAATCTTTTTGTTAATTCTGAGTTCCAATAATGCATTTTATTTATAAAATCATTATAATCTTTAAAATATCCTAACTCCTTCCCAATTCTGAATAAATTTTCTCTTATATATTTTCCATTATAAAATGGCTCTGAACTAAATATTTCTAATCTTACATCTCCCCAATCTTTTATTTCTTCAATTATTTTATGTGGCTGAGTTCTAACTCTATATAAAAACTCTGGAATATCTTCTTCTTTTATTAATTTTCTATATTTAAAATCTTCAAAGTTATCAATATATTCCGTTTCACTTCCAAAAATTCCAAAAGGAGTTATAACTGCATAAATCAAGATTTATCCCCTTAATTTTTTCATTATTTCAATTCTTTTCTTTATTAATTCCTTTTTACCAATATCACTTCTATGATATACTTGTCCATTTATAAATTTAGTTGCTTCTTCTGCTATTTTTTCAGCATCTTCTATATTATCAGCAACACCAACAACAGCTACTGCCCTTGAACCTGTCATAATTAATTTTCCATCTTCTTCATTTACAGCTGCATAGTGTAATATTGCCCCAACATTTTTAATTTTTTCTTCATCTACATATATTTCTTTTCCTCTAACAGGATTTTCAGGGTATCCCATAGGAACAACATACTTACAGACAGTTGCTTTTTTGTCAAATTCTACATTAACATTATTTAAATTACCTTCAACTATTCCCTTACATATATCTAAGAAACTACTTCTTAGTATAGCCAATATATTCATTGACTCAGGGTCTCCAAATCTTGCATTATATTCAATAATTTTAGGCCCCTCTTTTGTTAGCATAAACTGACCATACAATATTCCTTTATAACCTCCAACTTCTTTTTTTAATGCCTTAACTGTCTCTTCCATTATTTCCTTAGAAACTCTAATATCTTCCTCAGTTAAAAATGGTAAGTCATGAGTTGGACAGGAGTATGAACCCATTCCTCCAGTTATTGGCCCTTTATCCCCTTCATATGCATGAGGATGGTCTTGGACAAATGGAGTAAATTTTATATGCTCTTTATCAACAAATCCATGTAAAGTAAATTCAACTCCTTCAAGTTTTTCCTCAATTAAAACTCTACCTCCTCCCAATCCACTCTCAAATATTTCCTTAGCATATTTTTTTGCTTCTTCATTATCTTTTAATTGTTCTCCAACTACTTTAACTCCCTTACCTCCGGTTAATCCAACTGGTTTAACTACAACTTTTATACCTTTTTCAGTAAGTTCATCTATAAAACTTTCCAATTCCTCAGAATATTCATCAAAAAATTTATATGTTAAAGAACCCTTTATATTGTATTTTGCAAATAAATTTCTCATAAATGCCTTATTAGTTTCAATTTTTGCAGCTTCTTTATTTGGTCCAACAGTTGGTATTCCTAACCCTTCCAATAAATCAACTACTCCTTTCTATAATGGGGCCTCAGGTCCTATAACTGCTAAATCAGGTTTTATTTTTTTGGCAAAATTTTCAACACTGTTTAAATCTGTTTCACTTGCTAAACATATCTCTTCTGATAATCTTGTTATTCCAGGATTTTTATTTTTCAGTAATGTATATAACTCTACATTATCATCTTTTTTTAATGCATGTGCTATAGCACTTTCTCTTCCTCCTCCTCCAATTAATAGCACTTTCATTATTATCCCTCCAACTATTATTAATGTCTAAAATAAACTTAAACTAAGAATTATGTTATAAAAGTTTTCTTATTTAATATAGAAAATAAGTTTATAATATTTAAATAAAGAATATATAGAAAAATAATCTTACTATTATATCGTGGGGAGAATAATATGGAGTATAATTATGATAACTCTATGGTCAATATCGATAATTTTAACTATTCTCCATATTTTAAAAATTTTGAGGAGAAGTTAAGTAAGGGGATTGTTGGATTTAGGGAGGCAATTTATAAAGATTATAAATATGATTTTTCTGCTGATAAGGTTATTGTTGTTGGAATGGGTGGCTCTATATTAGGAACTGAAACATTATACTACTCTTTAAATTTAAAAAATGGCTATTTTTTAGATAACATAGACCCAGAAAAGTGCAGGAAAATAATTGAAAATATTGATAAAGATACTTTAATTTTTATTGTTAGTAAATCAGGAAATACCTTAGAGACCATCATAAACTATAACCTTTTAAAGGAAAAGACAAACTCTAAAAATTTTATATTTATTACTAATGGAGGAAAATTAAAAGAAATTGCTATAAAAAATAATTATCCTATCTTAAATATTCCTAAAAATGTCCCTGGAAGATTTTCAGTTTTAACAAATGTTGGATTAGCCCCTCTATCTGCTTTGGGTGTTGATATTAATAAAATATTAAAAGGAGCAAGAGAAATGGATAAAATTTGTAGAAAAAAAGATAATCCAGCAGTTATAAATGGTGTTATTCATTATCTTCACTATAAAGACAATAAAACAATATCAGTATTATTTAGTTATTATGAAGCATTATCTTATTTTGGAGAATGGTATAAGCAATTGGTGGGAGAAAGTTTAGGAAAATGTGGAGAAGGAATTACTCCAATGTTTTCTATAGGTGCAAAAGACCAGCATTCCCTTTTACAGCTATATTTAGATGGAAAAAAAGATAAAGTAATAACTTTTTTAACAGTTAAAAAATATAGAGATGATTTTGAGATAGAATTTAATAATAAGAAGTTTAAACTTTCAGAAGTTATTTTAACTGAACAGTTGGCAACAGAGAAATCTTTAACATTAAAAAATGTTCCTAATGTAAAAATAGTTTTGGATGAGATAAATGAAAAAGAACTTGGTTCCTTACTCTACTTTTACATGTATCAAATTGGATTTATGGGAGAACTCTTTAATATTAATGCCTTTAATCAGCCTGCTGTAGAATTAGAAAAAAGAATATGCTGGGAGTTACTCTTTAAACATTAACTGTCTTAATATCTGTCCTAATGGTCCTCCAATTCTTAACATCTTACCCTTTCTTAGTTGGTCTATGGCTCTTCTTGTTGTTTCATAATATCTTAAAACTTCTTTAACTTCTTCTTCTTTACTTCCAGACCCTCTTGCTATTCTTCTAATTCTTGATGCTTTTATTATTTTTGGGTTTTCTCTTTCCTCTAAAGTCATAGAGTTTATAATAACTTTATATCTCTTTATCTTTGATTCTGTTAAATTAGACAGTTCTTTAGGCATTCCACTCAGTCCAGGAATCATACTCAATATTTTTTTCATTGACCCCATATTTTCAATAGCTTCCAATTGGGCAAGTAATTCATTTAAAGTATATTTACCTTTCATTATTGCCTCAATACTTTCCTCTGTCTTCTCATCTACTATTTCCTCTGCTTTTTTTAGTAATGTATCAATATCCCCCAATCCTAAGATTCTTGAAATAAACTTTTTAGGGTCAAATGGCTCTAAGTCATCTATTTTTTCCCCAATACCAATAAACTTTATAGGAGCCCCTGTTTCTGCAACTGCACTTAAAGCTCCTCCTCCCTTAGCAGAACCATCAAGTTTAGTAACTATTATACTACCTATTTCTCCAACAGCCTCTTTAAAAGCTTTTGCCTGAGTTTTTGCCTGTTGTCCAATAGTTCCATCAATAACAAGTATAATCTCATCAGGGTTAGCTATCTCTTTAATTCTCTTCATCTCTTCCAATAAGCCTTTTTCTTCTTTATGTCTTCCAGCTGTATCAATAATAACAACATCTACATTTTCAAACTTTTTTAATCCTTCTTTAACAATCTCCTCAGGAGTTTTTGTTCTATCCCCATAAATGGGTACTTGTATCTTCTCTGCCAATTGTTTTAGTTGTTCATATGCCGCTGGTCTATAAGTATCTGCAGCTATTAAAGCAGGTCTTAAACCTTGCTTTTTTATATATCTTGCCAACTTTGCAGCAGTTGTAGTTTTACCACTTCCTTGAATTCCAACCAACATAAAAACATTTCTTTTTTTAGGGTCAATTTCTAATTTTTTTGCTTCTTCACCTAACAGTTTAACCAATTCCTCATAAACAATTTTTATTATATGTTCTTTTTTTGATAATCCTTTAGGAACTTCTTCCTCCAATGCTCTCCTTTCAATTTCTTTACTAATTTTTAAAACAAGTTTTACATTTACATCTGCCTGAAGTAAAGCCCTCTGAATATCTCTAACAACTTCTTTAATTAGTTTTTTATCTACAAATACAGCATTTTTAATTCTATTTATGGCTTTATTAAGATTTTCTCCTAATTTATCAAGCATATTATCCCTCTTCTTTATTCCATCTTTTAAATAAATTATTTTCAATTTCTAAAATATCCAAAATTCTGCCTACAATAAAATTAATAATATCATCCAAATTTTTTGGTTTATAGTAAAAAGCAGGACATGGTGGCATTATTATTGCCCCTAAATTAGATAATTTTAACATATTTTCTAAATGTATGCTATTTAAAGGCATTTCTCTTGGCAATAAAATTAGTTTTCTTCTTTCTTTTAGAGCAATATCACAAACTCTTACTATTAAATTTGATGAGTATCCATTTGCTATAGCAGAAAGTGTTTTCATAGAGCAAGGTATAACAACAACAGCATAAAACTTATTTGAACCTGATGCCAATGGAGAAAAAAAATCATTATTTTCATAGTAGTTATCTGCTAATTTTTTAAGTTCTCTCCAATCAATATTTAACTCTTCTGTAATAATTTTTTTAGCTGAATTGGATATTATCAAGCTAACATTAACATTATTTTTTAGGACTTCTAACAATCTTTTAGCATAAATCACTCCAGAGGCTCCTGTTATACACACAACAACCTTTTTTTTCATGCTATTCCAATCCCATTTTTAATTTTTTGATATCAATAACATTTTTATATATAACATATGTAATATTAAAAACCAAGTTAAATAAAATTTATTATAATGTAGGTGGATATTAAATGAAATTCTTGGAAAAAATTTTAGAAGAGGAAAATATTGATAATATTGATAATTTTGAATTATCTCCAGAGGATAAAGAGTTATTGGAGTATTTAGAGCAAACAAAAGCAAGAATTTCCGTAGTTGGATGTGGAGGAGCTGGAAACAATACAATAACAAGGTTAAAAACAGAAGGTATTGAAGGAGCTACAACTATAGCAATAAATACTGATGCTCAACAACTTTTAAGAACTAAAGCAGATAAAAAGATATTAATAGGTAAGAAATTAACAAGAGGTTTAGGAGCTGGAGGTAATCCTAAAATTGGAGAAGAAGCTGCAAAAGAAAGTGCTGAGGAGATAAAAGCAGCCATACAAGATTCTGATATGGTCTTTATTACCTGTGGTTTAGGAGGAGGGACTGGAACAGGTTCTGCTCCAGTTGTTGCTGAAATTGCTAAAAAAATAGGAGCATTAACTGTTGCAGTTGTTACCTTACCCTTTGAAATGGAAGGTAAAGTTAGAATGAAAAATGCAATTGAAGGTTTAAAAAAATTACAAGAACATACAGACACTTTAGTTGTAATTCCTAATGAGAAATTATTTGAAATAGTTCCTAAAATGCCATTAAAAACTGCTTTTAAAGTAGCTGATGAAGTACTTATAAACTCTGTTAAAGGATTAGTTGAACTTATCACCAAAACAGGGCTTATTAATGTTGATTTTGCAGATGTTAAGGCAGTTATGTCTAATGGAGGCTTGGCAATGATTGGTATTGGAGAAGGAGAAGGAGAGAAAAGAGCTAAAGAAGCAATAAATCAGGCATTAAAATCTCCTTTATTAGATGTTGATATTGATGGGGCAAAAGGAGCATTAATTCATGTTATGGGACCAGAGAATTTAACATTAGAAGAATCCAGAGAAGTAGTTGAAACTGTTTCCTCAAGATTAGACCCTGAGGCAACAATTATTTGGGGAGCTACAACAGATGACAGTTTAGAGGACACTGTAAGAGTTTTATTAGTTGTTACAGGAGTTCAATCAAGAGTTGAAATAAAAGAGACTGGATTACAAAGAAAAAGAATAATTAAAGATATAGGAATACCAAAATTGTGATAACATGGACATAAACAAAAAAATAGAGGAATTTAAAGAATTTATTGAAGAATGTAAAAGAGTTTGGTTAGTTTTAAAAAAACCTACTTTAGATGAATATCTTGCAGTTGCCAAAGTAACTGCCTTAGGAATAACAATATTGGGAGTTATTGGCTATATAATCCATGTTCCAGCAACATATATTAAGAATATTTTAAAGGGATAAACTATGATATATGCAGTTAAAACAATGTCAGGACAGGAAAAAAATTTAGCCCAAATATTGGCAAATAAAGCTGAAAAAGAAGATTTAAATATTTATTCTATTTTAGCAACTGAAACACTTAAAGGATATTTAATTATTGAAGCTGAATCAGAAAGTGATGTAAAGGAATTAATTAAAGGTATTCCAAGAATAAGAAAAGTCCTTCCAGGAGTTATATCAATTGATGAATTAGAACAAATTTTATCACCAAGAAAAATAATAGATGACTTAGAAAAGGGCTATATTGTGGAAATTATTGCTGGACCATTTAAAGGAGAAAGAGCAAAAATTATAAGAGTTGATAAAAATAAGGAAGAGGTTACTGTTGAATTAGAAAATGCAGCTGTTCCAATTCCTATAACTCTTCCAGTTGAAAGTGTTAAAGTAATCTCTAAGAAAAAAGAATTTTAAATTAAATGTACTTTTTAATTGTCTTATAAACGATATTCCCCTTTTTGTAGCTTAAATATTCGATACAATAAAATAATATCCCCATTAATTTTAAAATCCGAATATTACTATTTTTTGATGATAAATAGATTGCAAAGCATTTATAAAAACTTTAAAGAAGATGGTAATTATGATTTTAGGAATAGATGTTGGCTCTACAACAACAAAAATGGTTTTAATGGAAGATGACAGAATAGTTTGGTATAAAGTTAAAGATATTGGAGTTGTTATTGAAGAAGATATTTTATTAAAAATGGTTAAAGAGATTGAGCAAAAATATCCAATAGATAAAATTATAGCAACTGGATACGGGAGACATAAAATTAGTTTTGCTGATAAAGTAGTCCCAGAAGTTATTGCCTTAGGAAAAGGGGCAAGATATTTTTTTAATGATGCAGATGGAGTTGTAGATATTGGAGGACAGGATACAAAGGTTTTAAAGATAAATAAAGATGGAAAAGTTGTTGATTTTATTCTATCAGATAAATGTGCTGCAGGAACTGGAAAATTCTTAGAAAAAGCTTTGGATATTTTAAAAATTAATAAAAATGAGATAAACAAATATAAATCAGATAATATTGCCAAAATATCATCAATGTGTGCTGTTTTTGCTGAAAGTGAAATAATAAGCCTATTGTCTAAAAAGATTCCAAAAGAAGATATTTTAATGGGAGTTTATGATAGTATAATAAATAGAATTATCCCTATGGTAAATAAGCTTAAACTACAAAATATAGTATTTAGTGGAGGAGTTGCTAAAAATAAAGTTTTAGTAGAAATGTTTGAAAAAAAATTAAATAAAAAACTCTTAATACCAGAAGAACCGCAAATTGTTTGCTGTGTTGGAGCTATATTAGTGTAATTTATTTTTATTTATTTTTAAGTATTAAAATTTAGTTTTTAACAGAGGATATTATAAAAATTGAAGGTAAAATTTTTAAAAAATTAATAATACTGTTTTTAATGTTATTTTAAAGAATATACAATATATATTAAAAAATCTAATAACTAAATAGAATGGTGATATGATGCAATTAAAGGCAATAGAAAAATTGATGCAAAAATTTGCCAATAGAAAAGAACAACTCTACAAACAAAAAGAAGAAGGAAGAAAAGTTTTTGGAATGTTCTGTGCTTATGTTCCAATAGAGATTATTTTAGCAGCAAATGCAATTCCAGTTGGTTTGTGTGGTGGAAAAAATGATACAATTCCAATAGCAGAAGAGGATTTACCAAGAAATCTATGTCCTTTAATAAAATCATCCTATGGGTTTAAGAAGGCAAAATCTTGCCCTTATTTTGAGGCATCAGATATAGTTATTGGAGAAACAACATGTGAAGGAAAGAAAAAGATGTTTGAATTGATGGAAAGATTAGTACCAATGCATATTATGCATTTACCACATATGAAAGATGAAGATTCTTTAAAAATTTGGATTAAAGAAGTTGAAAAGTTAAAGGAATTAGTTGAAAAAGAAACAGGAAATAAAATAACTGAAGAAAAATTAAAAGATGCTGTAGATAAAGTAAATAAACTTAGAGAGTTATTTTATAAGCTTTATGAATTAAGAAAAAATAAACCAGTCCCAATTAAAGGATTAGATGTTTTAAAATTATTCCAATTTGCTTATTTATTGGATATTGATGACACAATAGAAGTTTTAGAGGATTTAATTAAAGAGTTGGAAGAGAGAGTTAAGAAAGGAGAAGGATTTGAAGGAAAGAGAATTTTAATAACTGGTTGTCCTATGGTTGCTGGAAATACTAAGATTGTTGAACTCGTTGAAGAAGTTGGAGGAGTTGTTGTTGGAGAAGAGAGCTGTACAGGAACAAGATTCTTTGAAAACTTTGTTGAAGGTTATAGTATAGAGGATATAGCAAAAAGATACTTTAAAATTCCATGTGCATGTAGATTTAAGAATGATGAAAGAATAGAGAATATAAAGAGATTAGTTAAAGAGTTAGATGTTGATGGAGTGGTTTATTACACATTACAATGCTGTCATACATTTAATATTGAAGGTACTAAAGTAGAGGAAGCATTAAAAGAGGAAGGAATTCCAATTATAAGAATTGAAACTGATTACTCTGAAAGTGATAGAGAACAGTTAAAAACAAGATTAGAGGCATTTATTGAGATGATTTAAATTTAATTATATCGCAATCCGAGATAATCAAGTTAAATTTTTATTAATATATCGATTAAGAGATGTATCTGTGGGCTTTGCAAGGATTAGATTTAGAATTTCTAAGAATCTGTAATTAGCTCTTCATAATGTTCTACAACCTGGTTAAAATTGTTAACTTGACAGTTCCATGGGCTATACATAAAGTATTTAAACTATTAACAAGTAGTAATTTTTTTAAGTGTGGTTATTATTATCTAAATATTTAACTCAAAAACTATTTTATTTTTTTGGTTCTATAATATAAAATTTACACTAATCAGCATTAAAGTAATTAAAGAGGATAACCATGGATATAATAGAAAAACTAATAAATTTTAACAATTTAAATAAAAGTGAAGCAAAAGAGTTAATGTATAATATAATGGATGGTAAAATTTCTCCAATTAAGGTTTCAGCTATTTTAACAGCCTTAAGAATGAAAGGGGAAAGTGTTGAAGAAATAACAGCTTTTGCTGAGGTTATGAGAGAGAAATCTCTAAAAATATATCCAAATGTTGAAAAACTTTTAGACACCTGTGGAACTGGAGGAGATAAATTAGGAACTTTTAATATTAGTACAGCAGTAGCTTTTGTAGTTTCTCCATATGTTCCAGTGGCTAAGCATGGAAATAGAGCAGTAAGTAGCAAAAGTGGAAGTGCTGATGTATTAGAAGCTTTAGGAATTAACTTAGATGTTCCTCCAGAAGTTGTTAAAAAAAGTATTGAAGAAATAAACATTGGTTTTTTATTTGCTCCTATCTATCATAAAGCCATGAAAAATGTAGCTCCTATAAGGAAAGAGTTAGGAATAAGAACTGTTTTTAATATTCTTGGTCCCTTAACAAATCCAGCAAATGCTAATTATCAACTTTTAGGAGTTTATAATGAAGAATTGACTGAAAAATTAGCAAATGTATTAAAAAATCTTAATTTAAATAGGGCATTGGTAGTTCATGGCTCAGGATTGGATGAGATAACAACAACAGGAAAAACAAAGATATCAGAATTAAAAGAAGATGGAGAAATTATAAGTTATTATATTGAGCCGGAGGATTTTGGATTTGAAAGGGTTAATATAGAAGACATTAGAGGAGGAGATGCAAAAGAAAATGCTAAAATTATATTAAATATTCTTAAAGGAGAGGAAGGAGCTAAAAGAGATATTGTTGTTTTAAATGCAGGTTTTGCATTATATATTTGTGGAGTTGCTAAGGATGTAGATGAGGGTATTAAACTTGCAAATAAATCAATTGATAGTGGAAAGGCATATAAACAATTAGAAAAATTAAGGGATTTTTATGGCAGTTACTCCAAGAATATTAAAGAAAGTACTTGAGGAAGAAAGAGAAGAAATTGAAAAAGAATTAAATGAAATATTTAAAAAATATAATGTAAAAAATATTAAAGAATTAAGTAGTGTGGCAGATTTAAATGATTATGAAAGAGCTAAAACATTAGAAGAAAAACTTAATAAAATAATGAAATGTATTAGAGAGATAAACTTAAAGATAATTTAATTAATCTTTTTTAATCATAAAGCTTTTATTTTTTGGTTTTACTATAAATAATTTGATATAATGAAAGTAATAAGAGACTCAATACATAAGGATATTTATTTTGATGAGAATATTTTAGAAATTATAGATACTGAAGAATTCCAAAGATTAAGAAATGTTAAACAGTTGGGATTAGCTAATCTTATTTATCCTTCTGCTAACCATACAAGATTTGAGCATTCTTTAGGAACCATGTTTTTATCTGAAAAAATGGCTGAAAAATTAGAACTTGATAAAGATTTATGTAAGATTGCTGGACTTTTGCATGATATAGGTCATCCTCCTTTTTCTCATACCTTAGAGATTTTTAACTATAACCATGAAAAAATAGGTAAAAAAATAATAAAAAAATTAAATATTCCAAATTTCTCATCAAAGGAAATAGTTAGAGTTATCTCTGGGAAAGTTTTAGAAAGTAATATTATCTCTGGTGATGTAGATGCTGATAGAATGGATTATCTTCTAAGGGATTCTTATCACACAGGAACAGCATATGGGTTAATAGATATTCCAAGGATTTTAAGAAGTTTAACAATTATTGAGTTTGGAGGTAAGAAAAGAATAGGAATATTAAATAAAGGGATTCAAGCAATTGAATCTCTATTAGTTGCAAGGCATCAGATGTATTCAGCAGTGTATATGCATAAAACTGTTAGAATTGCCAATACCATGCTTAAAAGAGCCGTAAGTTATGAAATTTTAAACAAAAATTTAAAGATAGGGGAGTTATCAAAAATGGATGATGTAGATTTAATTTCTTTTTTAAGAAATAGAGAAAACTATATAATGAAACTTTTAGATAAAAGAATTTTATATAAAAGAAAATTCTTCTTTCAATACTATGATTTGTCTCCAAAAGAAAGATGGCTTTTTATAAACTTAGATGATAATCATGTGTTACAGATTGAAAATAAACTTAAAGAGATTTATGGATTTGATATATTTATAGATATTTTTCCAATTCCAAAAATAGAAGAGCATAATGTATTTGTGTTATTAAATAACAAAGTTGAAAAGATTGATTCAATTTCTCCACTTTCAGAGAGTTTGAACTTAGCAGAAAAAAAGTTATGGAAAGTTTCTATTTATGTACCAAAGGAGAATATTAGAGAGATAGAAAAAGAAAAAATAAAAAAATTAATATTTGATGAAATTGAGAGTAATATTAATAGTGAATTATATAGAATATTAAAAGAATTTAAGGAAATTGAAGGAAAAGGTAGATTTTTAGAAATTGCTAAAGATTGTGGAATTACAACAAAAGAGTTTTATAATGAACTTTATAAGTTAGTTTTTTGTGGATTAATTAATGAGAAATTTTATAAAAATAAATATATATATTCTTTGGGATAGTATGGATGAATATGAATTTCAATCTCTACTATACTCTGGAAAATATCTAAAATTGGCAAGAATAATAAATAAAAATCCTAAATATGTTGAATACTTAAAAAAATATTTAACCTCAAAAAATGAGGAAGATTATAGAAGGGCTTTAATTCTTTTAAAAAGATTAAATAAAGATATTCAAGAAAGATATATTAAATATATTGTAAAGGGACTTAATCATAGAAAAATAATAAAAAAAGAATCTATATCTATTTTAAAAATTTTAACAAACTCTGAATGTGAGGATGATGCAATTATTAAATGTTTTCAAAGATATTATAATGAGGCACTTCCTATTTATTTAAAAAATTTAAAAAAAGATAATATATATTATAGAGCATTTGAGTCACTATTTGGAGATTTTGATACTTCATTTAAAAATATTTGTATAAATTATAAAAAATTGACAACATTCAAATTATTAGAGAAGTTATATAGCAATGATGTGATGGATAGAGATATTGCTATTGAACTATTGATTAGATATATTGATTATTTAGATAAAAACATTATTAAAAAAAATTTACACCCTATTCTTTTAGGAGAGGAAAATATCAAAATATATAAAAATATTAAAAAATTGTTTAATATTTTAGATGTTAATGTTAGTATAGATATAGAAGAACTTAAAAATCTTTTTGAGTTTAATGAAAAAAAGGCATTAAATATTGTTATTAGGGAAAATATTAAATTTCCAGAAGAATTTTATAATAAAGAATTTTTAAAGAACTTCTTATATAATCAAACAGAAAATAAGCAATTTGTAGGGGTAAAGTTAGTTAGTTTGATGGATAACAGTGAAAAGAAAGCTGATTTACTATTTAAATTTTTAATTTTTGGATATGGTAAGGCAAAAACCTCAGCTATAAGAGAACTAAAAAAAATGTCTAAAGATAGAGACCTAAAAGATTATATCAAAAATAAAGTATTGAAATATTTAAAAGGACAGAATTTAAGTTTAAAAATATCATCTCTAAGAATATTAAAAGAAGTAGCAAGCAAGGATATAATTGATATTTTATTAGATGAACATAAAAAACTACTAAACTTAATGAACAAATTAGAAGAAGAAAAATTTATGGGTGGCTTTAAACATTTATTAATGATGGAAGAGGAGATAAGAAAATGTAAAATAGCAATGAGAATTATTGAGGAAATTATTGCAAACATATGTTTAGATGATAATATTCATTATGAATCTTTAAATATATCTCAGAAATTAGGTTATGAGCTATATATAACAATGTCATATATTGGAGAAAAAAACATTAATTTAATTGACAAGAAAAAATTTATCTCTTCTCTAAAAACAAATTGGGAGCTAATTTATTATATATCAAAGATTATTAAAAATTTAGATGAGGAAGATATTGAAGAGATTATAAAAATATTGGATATTATTAAAATTGAAGATTCAGATATTTTAAATGCAAATAAGATAAGAATTTATACCCAATTAAAAAGAGTTGATAAAATTGGAGAAATTTTAAATTTAGCTATTGGTTATCATTCATATTTAGCTTTAATTGATTGTATATTAGAGTTTTATAAATTAGGTTTGTTAAGTGATGAAGATATTAAATTAATAATGCCTAAGATTGTTGATATAATATCAACAAATTCAAAAATGTTAAGAAGAAAGGCATTAAAATTATTGGAATTGTGCCCATCATCTATTTTTTTACCAACTCTAATTATTGAATTAAAATATGGGGATAAAGACATAATATTAAAAATTATTGAGAAAATAATTAATAATGAACCAGAAACAATATATAAATTTGAGAAATTTTTAAATTCAGAAAATAAAAAGTCAGTTTTAGAAATATTTAATTATTTAAGTAAAAAATACCCTAACCTATTAGAGGATTTTATATATATTTTAGCTCTTAAATATGAATATTTTTCAAATGATGAAAGAGAATTAATAAAGAATATTCTTAAAAATATCTCTAAAGAGAACTATAATAAATTTATCCATATATTTAAATAGGATTACTATGAAAATTTTAATAATAACTGGCAAGTTAGCAGAGAAAAAAGTTAAGGATGCTGTTAAAAATTTTAATTTTGTTGATGTTCATGTTGCAAATATATTGATAGCTGCTTTTTTAACACCAAATTTAATTATTAAGGAAATTAAAAAATTGGAAGAAAAATTAAACAATAAGTTACATAATATATATGACTTTATATTAGTGACTGGATTAGTCAGAGGAGACTTAAAGGTTGTTGAAGAGAGAGCAAATATAAAATGCTATAAATCAACTAAAGATGTCTCTGATTTACCTGTTTTATTGGAGAATATTAAAAATGTTCAGTTATCTACCATACTGCCAGCAGATGTTATTTTATTTGATTTAATTAAAAAAAGAAATGAAGAGGAAATAAAAAAATCTGAGTTAGGTAAAGAAAAATTTAAAATAGGTAAAATTAAAATAGGAGATAACTTTCCTATGAGAATTTTGGGAGAGATTGCAGGAGTTCCTTATCTTACTAAAAAAGAATTAGAAAAAAGAATTATCTATTATGAGGAAAGTGGAGCAGATATGATTGACTTAGGAATGATATCAGGAGAAGATAATAGTGATAAAATAAAAGAACTTATAAAATTTGCTAAGGACATAACTGATTTACCAATAAGTATAGACACATTAAACCCTAAAGAGTTAAAGGAAGGTATAGGATTGGCTGATTTAATTTTAAGTGTGGATTTTGGGAATGTAGAGGAGTTATTAACTCTTTTAAAAGATTCTGATACTGCTGTTGTAGCCTTACCAACAAACTATAAAAATAATTATGTTCCCTCAACCATTGAGGATAGAGTAGCATCATTAAAAAGGTTGTGTAACTATCTTATAGATAATGGTGTTGAAAAAGTTGTTGGTGACCTTATTTTAGAGCCCATAAATAATGAGTTTAAATTTATAGATAGTGTAATGGCATATAAGATATTTAAAGAGGAAACAAATATTCCAACATTTTTTGGTGTAGGAAATGTTAGTGAGTTGTTTGATGCTGATAGTAATGGAGTAAATGCACTATTAACAGCTATTGCTATGGAAGTTAATGCCAATATTCTTTTTACACCTGAAGCAAGTTCAAAATGTAAATTTTCCATAAAAGAGTTAAAAATAGCAAGTAAAATGATGTTTTTGGCTAAAAAAAGAAAATCCTTACCTAAAGATTTGGGTTATAATTTGATAAACTACAAGGATAAAAAATTTGATGAAGAAACAACTTATAAGAAATATATAAATATTCCAATTATCAAAGCTGAAGAGAATAAAAAAACTTTGTTAGATTCTGGAAGCTTTAAAATAGAAATTGATAGAGAAAATAAGGAAATAGTTGCAATATATTTTAAAAGAAGAGAACCAAAGTTAATTATTAAAGGAAAAACTGCAAAAGAGATATATGATACAGCAATAAGATTAAATTTAATTAACAGTTTAGGACATGCTGCATATTTTGGAAGAGAGTTAGCTAAGGCAGAGATAGCTTTAAAAATAGGTAAGAAGTATAATCAAGATTTTGAATTATTTTATAATGATTTTTGGAGGGAGTGATATGAAAAAGGCAGTTTTAGCATATTCTGGAGGATTGGATACAAGTTGCTGTTTAAAGTTGTTAGAAGATATGGGCTATAAAGTTATCTCTGTATGTGTAGATGTTGGATTATCAAAAGAAGAACTCAAAGAAGTTGAGGAAAAGGCAAAAAACTTAGGAGTTTTAAAGCATTATACCATAGATGCCAAGGAAGAATTTGTTAAAGATTATATATTTAGGGCTATAAAAGCAAATGCTATGTATGAAGGATATCCTCTATCAACAGCTTTGGCAAGGCCATTAATAGCAGATAAAGTTGTTGAAATTGCCAAAAAAGAAAATGCTGAAGCAATTGCACATGGTTGTACTGGAAAAGGTAACGACCAATTTAGATTTGAAACAACCATAAGAATAAAAGCACCTGATATAAAGATAATTGCACCAATAAGAGATTTAAACTTAACAAGAAAGGAAGAAATAGAATATGCAAAGAAAAAAGGTATTCCAATACCAACAGAGAGTAAAAAATATAGTATTGATGAAAACTTATGGGGTAGAAGTATAGAAGGAGATGAATTAGAAAATCCTGATTTTATACCTCCAGAAGAAATATATAGCTGGACAAAAAACCCAGCTGAAGATAAAGAGGAGGAAATAGTAGAAATAACCTTTGATAATGGTGTTCCTGTTGCAATTAATGGAGAAGAATTAAATCCCGTTGAATTAATAAAAAAAGCAAATGAAATTGCTGGAAAACATGGAGTTGGAAGAATTGATATAATAGAAGATAGAATTATTGGATTAAAATCAAGAGAAAACTATGAATGCCCTGGAGCTGTATTATTAATAACAGCTCATAAAGCTTTAGAGCAGTTAGTTTTAACAAGAGATGAGTTAAGATTTAAGGAAATTGTTGATTCTCTATATGGGGAACTTATCTATAAAGGACTATGGTTTAGTGCTTTAAAAGAAGATTTAGATGCATTTATTGATAAAACACAGGAAAGAGTTTGTGGTACTGTAAAAGTTAAGTTATTTGGTGGAAGTGTTAGAGTAGTAGCAAGAGATAGTAAATATTCATTATATAACAAAGAAATGGTTTCTTTTGATGAGAAAGATATTGACCAAAAAGAACTCGCAGGAATGGTTAAGTATCATGGCTTACAGGATATGTTATATTATAGAACTAAATTACTCAAGTAGAGATGTAGCTCTATTAAAGCATTCAATAGCTTCCTCAACTCTACCAAGTTTTTCCAATGCTATACCTTTACCATACCATGCTTCACTTAAGAAAGGAAATAGTTCAATAGCTTTATCAAAACATATTATAGCTTTTTTATATTCTCCTAATTTGTTGTATATAGTTCCAGAGATAACATATAATTTAGGGTCTTCTGAAGAAAGTTTTAAAATTTCCTTTATATATCTTTTAGCCTCTTTAATTTTCCCTAAAATCATTAATATATCTACTAAATAATATAAGACTGTTGAGTCCTTACTATTTATTTCATAAGCTCTTTTAAAGTATTCTAAAGCATCTCTATACTTTCCTTTTCTGAAACATATACTCCCACAATATTTTAGACTCTCAATATCATTATCATTGAATTCAATACATTCCTTGAATAATTTATATGCATTATCATAATTACCAATGTTATAGTATATTTCAGCTAATTCAAATTTAGCCAAATATGATTTAGGAAACTTTTCTATTATCTTATTAAATATTTCTATTACCCTTTCATACTGACCTAATTTTTTTAATAAATAACCTGAAACATATAAAACTGTAATGTCCTCTGGAAATTTATTATATAAGTAAGTAAGTATCTCTAAACACTTATCAAGAAGTCCTAAATTCATAAATAGAGATACAAAATATAAATAATAATTAATAATTATATATTTTAGTAGATCAGGTATTTTTTTAGTATCTAATCTTTTAATAACTTCTATGTTAATGGTATGTAATTCACAATATTTTGAGTTTCTTATATATTCATATGTTAATTTATATAAATCAACTATTTTATTAATATTATAAAAAATATTAAGTATTTCATCAACAACATTATTAAATTCATTTTCGTTATTGTCTTGGTCCTTTATCATTGTTATCTCCTCTAACATTAATAATGTTTTACATTATAAAATAATATAAACTATTATAAATGTTTAGTGTTTATAGTTGTAAATAACAATGATTATTATGAAAAACAAGCTTGAAAAAAAAATAAAAAAAATCGCACTTGAGAGAATTGATAGATTAATGAATTTAGCTAAAGAAGAAGCAGAAAAAGGAAATTGGGAGAGAGTTAAAAGATATGTATATTTAGCAAGAAGAATTGCAATGAAAGTTAGGTTAAAAATGCCAAAAAAATGGAAGAGAAGATTTTGTAAAAAATGTTTAACTTTTTGGATTCCTGGAAAAAATTTAAGGGTTAGAGTAAAAAGTAAAAGATACCCTCATGTTGTATATACTTGCTTAGAATGTGGTAAAGTATATAGATTTCCATATATTAGAGAAAAAAAAGAGAAAAGAAAAGAAAAAAATACTATTCAAACTCAATAGTTGCTGGAGGTTTATCAGTTATATCAAATACTACTCTTGCAACATTAGGAACTTCTGATGTTATTCTTTTACTAATTCTTTTTAAAAGTTCAAAAGGAATCTCTGGAACATCTGCAGTCATGGCATCAAGTGATTTAACCATTCTTATAGCAACTATCCAGTTATATTCTCTTTCATCTCCCTTAACTCCTGTTGCTTTACAATCTAAAACTGCTGCAAAGTATTGCCATAATTCTTTATCTAATCCTGATTTTTTAACCTCTTCCTCAACTATAGCATTTGCTTCTCTACAAATATTTAATTTTTCTTCTGTAACTTCTCCTAAAACTCTTACTGCCAAACCAGGCCCTGGAAATGGTTGTCTATAAACAATGCTATCTGGTAAATTTAACTCTTTAGCAACTAATCTAACCTCATCCTTATAAAGTTCTCTTAATGGCTCAACAACTTCCAAAACCATCCCTGATGGCAGAGCAATATTATGATGGCTCTTAATTTTACCCTCTGTTTCTATCCAATCTGGAGCAATAGTTCCCTGAACTAAAACCTCAGCCCCTATTTTTTTGGCAACTTCTTCAAATACATCAATAAATAATTTTCCTATAATTTTTCTTTTTTCTTCTGGGTCTTTTACTCCTTTTAATGCATTTAAGAATCTATCTTTAGCATCTACAACAATTAAATTTAACCTATCTTTAAATGCTTTTTCAACTTCTTCTCTTTCTCCTTTTCTCATTAAGCCAGTATCAACAAAGACAGCAGTTAAATTATCTCCAATTGCTAAACTTGTTAATATTGCTGCAACAGAACTATCTACTCCTCCACTAAGGGCAATTATTGCCTTTCTATTTCCAATTTCTTTTTTTAGTTCTTCAACCTTTTCCTCAATAAATTCCTTAGGATTCATTTTTTCACTCAATATCTTTTCTGCAGGCTCTTAAATGTTTTAAAGCATTTTCTTCAAATTTTTCAGGTAAATTTTTAGGGATATCCATCTTTTTATATAAAAACTTAGCCAGACATGTGGATAGTATAAAGATAGCAGTTTTTTGCTCACATTTTAATCTATGTATATGATGAGGCTTAACATCCAACTTTTCATAAAGATATAACAATCTTTTACATTCCTCAGAATTTTTAAAATCATCATCTATCAGTTCCTTAATAACATAAACAAAAAACTGATGTAATCTCATTAATTGCTCTTTATGCATTTTACTCACTTTTTATAAAACAAAACTTAAGAACTAAAAATAATTTTGTAGCAAACTATTAAAAATTTATGGTTATATTATCTGATTAATAATTTTAATAATCAATATTAAAAAATTTAATTTGCTTTTTTGTTTTTATCTTTATTTTATGTTGCTTTAAGTTTATTATGGTTCTAAATATATGATTTCAATTCTCAAAATATTATAAATCCCACAGCCAACCTTATAACTATTAATTTCAAAATCTAAATAAGTTATCTATTAGAAAATAAATTAGAAAAGTAAAATAATTTACTCTAAAATTTCCTTTATAGCATACCACTTTTTTAGTGATGTAGGTTTTATAATTCCATTTACGACATCATAGAATAAAACCTCTCTCTCAATTAGAAATTTTATATATTTCATCTCTTCTTTTTTAACTTCTTTTTTATAGTCAACCTTTATATTGTCCTTTAATTTAGAAAGGATGTTATAAATTTCATCTTCATTTAAATTGGAAGTATCAATTATGTACTTTAACTTATCTGCCTCAATATTAATCCACTGCCTTATAGTCTCTTCAACAGACAAGCCAAGTTTTTTATTTTCAATCAAATCAACTATTTCATAAGGTAGTGATAGATAGTTTAAGCAATAATCTATTTCTTTTTCATTAAAACCCTCTTCTTTTAAAATTCTTTTAATACTCTCTTTCCGTAACCAATCAATTAAATAATACTTAGAAGCATTTTCTAAAGTAGAATTTCTATGAATTTCCTCAATAAATAGAGTGTCAGAAGTTAAACAAATAACATGACAAAGGTGTTCCATTTTTGTTAGAGATACAAATAAATTAAATAACTCATTTAACAATGACTTGCCACTGTTAAAGTAAATATTCTTTAACTTTTGCAGTTCATCTATTATTAAAACTGGTTTTTTTCCCTCTTCAACAACTGCATTTATACTTTCATTTATTTTAGCAAAAACATCATTTAAATATAAGCTATTAAAATCAAAATTTTCTTCAATCCCAAACTTACAAACTCCCAAGTTAAGTTCTAATTTATTTAATAGATACTTTTTATCAGACTTTTCAAAAAATATCCTTAAAAACTCCTCCTTGCTATATGTAGCATACTTTCTTAGGTTATAATAGAAAAACACTACATTACTACCATCTAACTCCTTAATAACTCTTCTCATTACTGTTGATTTCCCAGAAGATTTTGGTCCATAAACAAATAAAATAGAATTAGGTTCTAACTGACAGTAAGTTTTTAGGTAATTTAACTCTCTTTCACGATTATAAAATCTCATAAAAATTCACCATAAAAAACGATTTTAATATTAATCATAAAAAGCATTCGTATGCTCATCCTCAAAAAACACAATTATAATTTTATGAGTGTCGAAGTATATAAGTTATTCATACATATTTATATTAAAATAAATGAATAAATATTTTAATTAATTGGAGATTATTTTTAATATATCATCAATATTTTTAACTTTTATTGGTTTTTCACATGCTCTTATAGCAGCATCAGGGTCTTTTAATCCATGTCCAGTTGTTATACAAACTATTTTTTCATCTTTATCAATTATTCCCTCTTCTAAGAGTTTTTTTAATCCAGCAATTGATGAAGCAGAAGCTGGTTCTACAAATATTCCCTCTTTCCTTGCTAATAATTTTTGAGCATTTAAAATTTCTTCATCACTTACATCTTCAGCATATCCCTTAGATTCATAAATTGCTCTAAGTGCTTTTTTTGCATTTACTGGATTACCTATTCTAATTGCAGTAGCAACTGTCTCAGGATTTGGATATGGTTCAATATCCTCCTTACCTTTTTTAAATGCTCTTACTATTGGATTAGCTCCTTCTGCCTGTATCCCTGTCATTTTTGGGAGAGAATCAATTAATCCAGTTTTATAAAATTCTTTAAATCCTTTCCATATTGCTGATATATTCCCAGCATTTCCAACTGGAACAATAACCCTATCAGGTACATCCCAATTTAGTTGTTCTGCTATCTCAAAACCAATAGTTTTTTGTCCTTCTAATCTAAATGGATTAACAGAATTTAAAAGATAAACATACTTTTTATTTGCCAATTCTCTAACCATTTCTAAGGCATAATCAAAATTACCCATAACCTCCAAAACCTTAGCACCATAAAACATTGCCTGAGCTAATTTTCCCAAAGCAACCTTACCCTCTGGTAGTAGAACTATACAGTTCATCCCTGCCTTTGCAGAGTAGGCTGCTAAGGATGCTGAAGTATTTCCTGTTGATGCACAGCCAACTGACTTTATATTTAAAGTATTTGCTAAACTAACCCCTACAGTCATTCCTCTATCTTTAAAACTACCTGTTGGATTAGCCCCTTCATGCTTTACATAAAGCTCCTTAACACCAAAAATTTCCTCTAAATTTTTACATCTATAAAGTGGTGTATTTCCTTCCTTTAAGGATATTATTTTATTTTCATCTTTAACAGGTAAAAATTCTTTATATCTCCAAACACCAAACTCTCTGTTTTTAAATGTTTCTCTACTAACTTCTAAATTTTCTAAATCATAAACAATTTCTAACAATCCTCCACATTCACAGTTATAGACAATTTCATCAACATTATACTCTTTACCACATTCAATACATTTCTGTTTAATCATTTAATCTCCTCCTAAATTATTCTTTTATAGTTTAAGATAATTATATTAATAATAAATTATGATATGCTCAAAATGTAAATAAAAAACTATTGTTATATTAAGGTTAAAATTTTAGAAATTATATAATTCAATAAATATTTAATTTAAAAATTTCAAAATAGATAATTATGGAATAGATAATAAAAATAAATAAATTTACATTAACTCCTGATAAAGTTGTTATTTATAAAGATATTGGAATTATTGGAGATATACATATAGGGTTTGATATTCATTTTGGAGAAGGTGGGGCTAATTTTCCAATTATACATAAAAATAAAGTAGTTAGGGATATTATTAATTTAATTAATAAGTACAATATAAAAAAATTGATTATTAATGGAGATATAAAACATAACTTTAAACCATATCCAAATGAGATAAAACTACTAAAAGAGTTTATAAGTGAGATTAATGAGTATGTAGAATTAATTTTAATTAAAGGAAATCATGACTCTCTATTCCCTAAAGATATCGAAATTTTAGATTACTATAAATTGAATAACTATATTATAGCTCATGGACATAAACATATAAAAGGAGAGAATTTTATAATATCTCATGAACATCCTTCTATAAAACTTAGAGATGATGTAGGAGCAATAATAAAATTACCCATTTATTTAATCAATAAAAATTATATTGTCTTACCTGCCTTTAACCCACTTTCTCCTGGGAATGATTTAATTAACAACTCTCCAACATCTCCAATAATAAAAAATGAATTTTTAAATAGTGAAGTTATAGCCATATCTGAATATGGTTTACTAAATTTTGGAACATTAAGAGACTTAAGGGAATTCATAAGGTCGAATATTTATGAAATTTGATTTAGAGAGAGAGAAAGTTATCAATAAAATTAAAACCATCCTAAAAACTAAAAAAAATCCAAAAATTATTTTTCAGGCTCCTGAAGGTTTAAAGTTAGATGTTGAAAAAGAAGCTGAAGAAATTGGAGAATTGTTAGATATAGATATTTTTATTTATGGAAATTCATGCTTTGGAGCATGTGATATTCCAAATATTGAATATGATTTATTAGTCCATTATGGACATGAACCACTTCCATATATAGAATATAATAATGTACTTTTTATTCCTGCATATCAAATATTTAGTAGAGAGGAAGAACAAAGGATAAAAAAAGATATTTATGAATTTATTAAAGTTAATGATAATGTTGAAATAGCAACAACAGTTCAGTATAAAAAAATCTTAAAAGAATTTAATCCTAAGATTGTCTTAGGATGTAGAGCAAACTTAGAAAATAGAAAAAATATTCTATTTGTTGGGACTGGAAGGTTTCATCCACTACTTTTATCATATAAGTATAAAAAAGATATTTTTATATATAACCCAATTAGTTATAAATTTGATAAAATAGAGACTGAAGAAAGTAAAAAATTTATAAAAAAAAGAATTTCAATAGTTAGTAAGTTATTTTTAAATCCTCCTAAAAAGGTTGGAATAGTTATATCAACAAAACCAGGACAAAGAAGAATTAAAAAATTTAATGAAATAAAAAACTTACTTAGAGATAGCAACATTAATTATATATTAATTGAAATGAATGATATATCTCCAGAATATCTTTACTATAATGTTGATTGTTATATTATTGTTGCCTGTCCAAGGATAGTATTGGATGATTATATAAGATATAATAAACCAATATATACAGTTGAAGAATTTAAAATGTTCTTAAATAATAATTTTGATTATAAATTAGATGAAATTCAAGAAGAAGATTTTTAACAGAATAATTTATTTGTTACTGGTACAGAAAGTTTTTTTCCACAATTTGGACATTTAAAACTTCCCTTACCATCTTTAAGGAAAGGTGCTTTAAAAGGTTTTTGACAGTAGGGACATAAATATATTCTACCTCCTGTTTCTTTACATTCTCCAACTTCTCCAGCAGTGGGGTTATTAGTCCCAACACTTTCATTTTTTGAATACTTAAGATACTTTTTAACTGATTGTAAATATATTTCTACTATCATTTTATTTATGCAATCTCCTCCACAATAAGGACATTTCATTAAATATCACCTATAATAATTATTTATTATTTCTTTGTTGATATATCTATTTTTAATTTTGTAAGATGTAACATAAGGAGCTGTTTGAATACTTAAAATATTGAATATTAAAAATATTTATCTTTATAGAAAGCTTTATATTTAATTTTGGTGAAAAGATGTGGAAAAAATTGGAAAGTTTAACAACTAAAATATATGAAAAAGCTAAAAGAAAAAGAGGACATCATAAAATAGCACTTTTAATTGATGGTCCTAATATGTTAAGAAAGGAATTTAATATTAATTTAGATAAAATTAGGGAAGTTCTTAAAGAATATGGGGATATAGTTATAGGAAGAGTATATTTAAATCAATATGCATCAGACAAATTAATAGAGGCAGTTATAAATCAAGGATTTGAACCAAGAATTTCAGCAGGAGATGTTGATGTAGAGATGGCAGTAGATGCTACAGAATTAGTTTTTAACCCTAATATTGATACTATTGTTTATGTTACAAGAGATGCAGATTTTCTTCCTGCAATAAGAAAAGCAAAGGAAAAAGGAAAAAAAATTATTATTATTGGAGCAGAACCAGGATTTTCAACAGCTTTAAAAAAAATTGCTGATGTTGTTATAATAATAAACGAAGATTTTAAAATGAAAGATAATGAAGAGAAACAATAATTAACAAATATAATTATAATAATATTAATTTATATATTCAATATAAATAATAGTTAAGTTTTTATAAGCTGTTATAAATATTAAAATTTTACTTTTATATATAAAATCTTAGAGGTGTTAAAACATGTCTGTATGGCAAGGTAGAAGTAGAAGAAAACCAACAGGAGGATTGTATAAAAAGGCAAGAAAAAAAAGAAAATATGAAATGGGTAGAGAACCAATAGAAACACATGTTTCTGATAACTTTAAATTAAAAAAAGTTAGAACAAGAGGAGGTAACTTAAAAGTTAAAGTTGTAAGAACAGATTTTGCTAATGTTTTAGACCCAGAAACAAACACATGTAAAAAGGTTAAAATATTAACAGTCAAAGAAAACAGTGCAAATATACACTATATTAGAAGAAATATTATTACTAAAGGGGCAATTATTGAGACAGAATTAGGTTTAGCTAAAGTCACTTCAAGACCTGGACAAGATGGAACAGTTAATGCTGTTTTAATCAAAGAATAAATTTTTTTACTTTTTTATTTAATTATTAACATCTTTTAGTATTTAAATAGGTGATAATATTATTTTTAAAGGTAAAGTCCATAAATTTGGAGATGATATTGATACTGATGCCATAATTCCAGGACCTTATTTAAGGACAACAAATCCCTATGAGTTAGCAAAATATTGTATGTATGGAATAGACACTGAATTTTCTAAGAGAGTAAAAAAAGGAGATATTTTAGTAGCAGGGGAAAATTTTGGTTGTGGGAGTAGTAGAGAACAGGCAGTATTAGCTATAAAATATCTTGGAATTCCTGTAGTTGTAGCCAAAAGTTTTGCAAGAATTTTTTATAGAAATGCTATAAATAATGCTCTCTATCCTATAATAGCAGATACAGATGAAATTAAAGATGGGGATATTGTAGAGATAGATCTTGAGAAAGAAGTTATTAAAATAGATAATAAAACTATAAAATGTACAGTTCCTAAAGGAATTGAAAGAAAAATTTTAGATGCTGGAGGATTAATAAATTATTTTAGGACATATAAAGGGGTAAAAAAATGATAATAATTGAAATTAATGGTCTTTATTCAAATATTAAATTTTCTTCATCTCATATTGTTTTTGGCCATGAAACTTGTGGATGTATTCATGGACATACTTATTATTTAGATGTTAAATTATATGGTTATAAAAAAAATGACTTTCTATGTGATTTTAAAATAATAAAAAAAATCGCTAAAGAAATATGTAAAAAACTGGACCATAAACTAATCCTCCCAAAATTAAAAAATGATATATACTATGAGATAAGAGACAAATCTATATTTTTTAAATATAAAGAAAAGGAATATTTAATTCCTGTTGAGGATGTTATCTTACTTCCAATCCCCTCAACATCTGCTGAAGATTTAGCTATTTATATTGCCAATGAATTAAAAGAAAAACTAAAAATATATGATAATATTGAAGAAATAGAGGTTATCCTATATGAAGGATTAGGACAAAAAGCAGTATATAAAACAAGGGTGAGATAAATGGAAATAATCTTAGAAAAAGTTTTAAACAGAATAGATATTCCCGTATATGAAAGAAGTATAGAAAATGTATTATCATCTATCTTAACAACATCAGATTTTTGGAAAATAGTTGATTACAGTGAGGAACCATTGCCATTGGTTGCAGAAATCATAAGAGTTTTAGAAGAAGAGGGATTAGTTAATATCAATGATAATGGCATTACTTTAACCAATAAAGGTTTAGATTTTGTTAAAAAGTATAATATTGGAAAAAGAGAAGATTTTATTTGTGAATGTTGTGAAGGTAGAGGAGTTAGTATAAAACCATTTGAAAACATTTTAAAAGAATTTAAAGAAATAACAAAAAATAGGCCTTTACCAAAGCATGAATTTGACCAGGGTTTTGTTACTCCTGAATGTACCTTGGCAAGAGTTGCATTAATGCATTCAAGAGGAGATTTATTTAACAAGGATGTTTTAGTTTTAGGAGATGATGACTTAACAAGTATTGCCTTAATGCTAACAAACCTCCCAAAAAGAATAGTTGCTGTAGATATTGATGAGGAACTCATGAACTTTATTAAAGAAACTGCTGAAAGATTAAACTATAAGAATATAGAAATAATTACATTAGATTTAAGAAAACCACTTCCTAACAAATATAGTAAGGCATTTGATACATTCATAACTGACCCACCAGAAACTGTATATGCCATAAAAACATTTATAGGTAGAGGTATATCCTCTCTAAAAGGGGAAAGAAAAGCAGGATACTTTAGAATAACAAGAAGAGAGAGTTCTCTTGACAAGTGGAGAGAAATACAAAAAATATTATTAAATGATTTTAATGTAGTTATAACAGATATTATTAGAAACTTTAATCACTATATAAACTGGGGATATGAAGAAGAAACAAGAGCTTGGAGATTAGCACCTATAAAGAAAAAACCTGAAGAAATTTGGTATAAATCTTATATGTTTAGAATAGAAACACTTAAAAATAGTAAAGGATTTGAGGAAGAGGTAAATATTGGAGATGAATTATATAATGACTCAGAAAGTTCAACAACCTAATAATTTTTTAAAAAATTATCAATAATTTTTAATCCTAAATCTGGAAATTTTAATTTTTCTGATTCTGTTATAATACTCTCAGGATGAAACTGAACTCCTTCAATTGGTAATTTTTTATGTCTAACTCCCATAATATAATTATCATCTAAACTCTTTGCAGTTATTTTAAGTTCTTTACTTATTTTTTTGGCTACTAAAGAGTGATACCTTGCACCATAAAATGGATTTGGAATATTTTTATAGATTCCCTCATTATCATGCTCTATTAATGATGCTTTTCCATGAACTACTCTTTTAGCTCTTCCAACTTCTCCATCAAAGGCTTCAACAATACACTGATGCCCTAAGCAAACTCCTAATATAGGAATTTCAATTTCCTGAATAATCTTTATACAATTTCCTGCATCTTTTGGTGTTTTTGGTCCAGGACTTATTATAATCTTATCAGGATTTATCTTTTTAATCTCATTTAATGTTATTTTATTATCAACTATCTTAACCTTATGCCCCAAAGTTCCAACATACTGAACTAAATTCCAAACAAAAGAATCAATATTATCAATAATAAGCACTTTCATACTTCATTACCCAACATATAACTCTACTCTTGAAGATGAAATATTTCTAACTAAATAAACAGGCATATCTGTTTTATAAGTTTTGTATGAATTATATGCCTCTTCAAAACTTAGGTATCTATCTTCTGATATCTTTAAATTATCATTTCCATAAATAACATACCATCCTTCAGTTTTATTTAATGTTACTATAGCAATAACATAAGTATTTCCTCCATTATATGAATGGTTAATTAAAACATTTCCATCAATAACAACCATATAATTGGACAAATTTATATTTTTTTCTAAATAATTTTTAGCCATATCTTTATTTAAATAGTATAAAAGTACTGTATTGTCTAATATTCCATTTTCAGCTAAATATTTCATAGTGTTTATTGCTTTGGTTAATTTATAATCTTCTTTAACAACAGAATAATAATTTTGATTATGCTCTACCAATGTAATTGTCCAATAACTAAACCCAACTAATAAAATAGTTATTCCTAAAAATAAATCAATAGTGTTAATCATAATCTCACATAAAATATAATTGTCCTTGGAACAAATGTTACATAATAAAATTTAGAATTATTTTCAGTTGTTAGAGTTATCTTTATTACATTTGAACAGTTTAAAATATCAATCTCATTTATGTCATTTGTATATATAAGAGGAGTTATATTTGTGTCATTTGTAACTTTGTAGAGATATCCATTAATTGACAATACTGCAGGAGCACTTATATTTATTGATTTTATAGTTCCATTAAATTTAAAAAATATTTTAGCTCCTTCTTCACCATATAGAGTAACACTATTACCATATGTTATTCCAGTTATTTTTGGAATATATAGTGTTTCTTTAAATGATATTCTATTTTCATAATTTATATTTGGATGTGAGATATTATTATAAGTGTTTGAATAAATGACAATATTTTTTATATAAAGAGTTTTTAAATTAGTTATATTGTTGGGATAGTAGTAGTCATAACTACTATTTTGAACAATAAAATAAACAGTTTCATTGGAAAAGTTGTTTATTGGATCAAAACTTTTTAACTTTATATAGTTGGCAAAATTTTGCATATAATCCTCATTATAACTTCCTGGAAATTGATATTTTTTTATAAAATAATCTATTATTAAAAGAGCTTTATGATACTTTTCAGTATCTTTTTTCATTTCCATAGATGTCACAAAGTTGTAATTACTTGAATCATATACAATATAAAAAGCTGTTAAAAATAGTAAAGAAACAATCAATGCCTCTAATGTAAAAACATATCCTCCTCTTTTATTTAGCATAAATATTCACTTTTTAATATAATTATCTATATTCAATCCTAAACTATCACATATTTCTTTTAAATTGTTATATAGTTCTATATCAATTAATATCCCAGATTTATTTTTTTCTTTATTTTTTTCTTCAATTTCTCCAGGAATTAAAACATTTTCTCCAGCTGACTTTACCTCTTCCATTAATTCATCAACTTTCTTTTTAAATTCTTCCTTACCCATATAAAACTCTGGATTTATAACTATAAATAAATCTCCTTTTGTACATCTATCTTCAGCTGTTGCTGTTCCTTTAACTTTACTCCCTACTTCAGCCCCACCAATTGCAGAGAGCATTTCAATTGCCAAAGCTAAAGCATATCCTTTAGGGCCTCCAAATGGAAGTATGCAACCTTCTAATGCTTTTATTGGGTCTGTTGTAGGATTTCCATCTTTATCTACTGCACAACCTTCAGGAATAGGTATTTTTTTTCTTGCAGCCTCTAATATCTTTCCCCTGGCAATTGAAGAAGTTGCCATATCTAAAGAAAATTTATACCTATTTCCTTTAAAGGCAATGGCTATTGGATTAGTCCCTAAAATTTTCTTTTTTCCACCAAAGGGTGCCATTGCTGGTTCAGTGTTGGTTATAACTATTCCTACCATATCATTATCCATTGCTCTTTCTGCATAGTATCCAGCTATACCAAAATGATTAGAATTTACAGTTGCTACTCCTGCAATTCCATATTTTTTAGCTTTTTCAATTGCCAAATCCATAGCTTTAACTCCCACAACTTGACCAAAACCTAAATCTCCATCAATAACTGCAGATGCATAGTTATCTTTAATAACTTTAATATTTGGTTTAGGATTAATATTCCCCAATCTTAACGCCTTAATATACTGAGGAAATCTACCAATACCATGAGAATGAAATCCTTTTAAATCAGCATCAACAATTACATCGGCAACTATATTTGCATCTTCTTCAGGAACATCAAATTTTTTTAATATATCTACTATAAGATTCTTCTCATTTTCAGGGGTTAATATCAATATTCCACCTCTATTTTTATTATGGCCTTTTATAACTCATATCATAATAAACAACATCTCCATCACTATCTACAATAGCAATTAACAACTTTTTTTAACTGAATGAGCAACTCTAACAAATCCAGTAAGTTCATTAATATATATACTACTATCTTCATTAAATACTTTAACTAAGTAAATTGAATGTTCTTTTTCTATGTTTGCTCCTCTATCATAAACTCTAAAATCAGCTCCATACTTTAATCCTGTTTTTACAATGTAGCCCCTTTTTCTTAAATCCTTATAAACTAAGAATTTTAAACATATTTTTTTCTCAAAATTTTGGGAGTAATTATATAACTCTTCAAAAGATAGAGTTTTATTTTTATACTTTACTTCCAACCAACCTAAATCTACCAAAAATAATGCCTCAATTAAAGATAATACTAAAAACTTATCCTCTAAACATCCATAACCTCTTGAATGCAACTTATTAATCCCATTTTTATCAAAAATTAAAACTCTATCTCCATCTAAAATTCCAACTATTGGCATAATTTTCTCCCAACATATTTTATTAGCTCTTCAATGTCATTAAATACTATAGGATAATTTAATTTTGGCCTTTCAACAACTATAACCTTTGCACCAGCCTCTAAAGCACCTAAAACCTTCTCTTTGAATCCTCCAGTATCTCCACTTTCTTTTGTTATTATAACATCACAGTTATAATCCTTTATTAATGCCCTATTAAGTTCTTTAGAAAAAGTTCCATACATTGCTACAATATTCTCCTGAGGAAGATATTTTAGTGCCTCATTAACAGAGATAGGGAGAACTCTTACAACTACTTTATCTCCTAAAATATCAACAGCCTTTTTTAAATTTTTAATTCCAGCCATAAAAAAAATTCTTTTGTAATTTTTTGCTATGTAAAAAGCTTTATCAAAACTATCAACATAAATTATATTATCATTTATTATTTTTTCCTCTTTTCTTTCATACCTTACATATTCAATGTTTAATTTTTTACATACTTCTATAGCATTCTTACTTGCATTTATTGCAAATGGATGGGTTGCATCAATTAATATTTTTATATTATTTTTTAATATAACTTCTTCCAACTCATTCCTATCTAAAGGTTTGCTAATAATCTTATCTGCAAAATTTTTTGATAATTTTGCTCCATAGTTGGTGGTTGAAGTATATATAATATCTAAATTCTTAAATTTTTCTTTAAGTTTTTCTCCTATAATTTTACTGTCCTTAGTTCCTCCCATTAAAAGTATCATTAATATCACAATCTACAGGGATGTATAAAACCAGATTTTATCATTAAATCAGCTAATGTTATAGCCACCATAGCCTCAGCAACAGGGACAATTCTTGGAACAATTGTTGGGTCATGTCTTCCTTCTATTTCAATCTCCACATTTTCAAAAGTTTTTAAATTAATAGTCCTTTGTTTTTTTCCAATTGAAGGAGTTGGTTTAACTGCTATTCTCATAACTATTGGCTGTCCAGTAGAGATTCCTCCTAATATACCTCCTGCATTGTTTGAATAAAATTTTATATTTTTTGAGTCATCAAAATATATTTCATCATTCATTTCACTACCTAATAACTCAGCTGCTTTAAAACCTACGCCTATCTCAACACCTTTAACTGCATTTATGCTCATTAATCCCCTTGCCAATTCTCCATTTAATTTATTGAAAATAGGATTTCCTACTCCTATAGGAACATTTAAAGCAACAATCTCAACAATTCCCCCAACACTATCCTTTTGAGAAATTATTTCTTTAAGATATTCTTCCATTTCATAGGCATTTAGTGAGGGACATCTTAGTGGATTATTTTCAATATTTTCTATTAAACTTTCTAAACTTTTTTCATTTTCAAAAATATCTGGATTTTTATAATAGCTAAAATCCCCTTCAATTTTACCAATTTTTATAGTATATCCTATAATTTTTATGTTAAATGTGTAACTTAAAAGTTTCTTGGCAATTGCTCCACCTATAACATGACCTATTGTTATTCTTCCACTTGCCCTACCTCCACCTCTATAATCATAGTTTTTATACTTTAATTTATAAGTTAAATCTGCATGGCCAGGTCTTGCCAAATCTTTTATTTTTTCATAGTCCTTACTTCTATGTCCTTTATTATAAACAATTCCACATATAGGAGCACCAGTAGTTTTACCATCAAATATTCCTGACAATATCTCTACTTTATCCTCCTCCTTTCTTGGAGTTGTATATATTGATTGTCCTGGTTTTCTTCTATTAAGTTCTTTCTGAATATCTTCTTCAGATAATGGTAAATTAGCAGGACATCCATCAACAACTGCACCAACAGCTTTTCCATGACTTTCTCCAAAAACAGTTACTCTAAACATATCTCCATAAGTGTTCATAATATATCTCTCCTTTATTTTATCTTAATTCTTGTTTTATCTAACTCTTTATTTTTATGTATAGTTAAAATTCTATTAACATCTTTCTCTTTAGCCCTAAATGTTATAATATGTTTATTATTATCCTCAATATCTTCCAAAATTTCTGTATTTTCATATAGGTATGATATAAGTTTTGGATTATCAGTTTCTATTGTTCCTATTGATAAATTCAGGTGTTCTAAAATCATATCTTTTAATAATTCAATATTTTCTCCAGTCTTTGCTGATACAAAAATAGGATTTATTATATATCTTTCTAACTCATTTAAAATTTCTTCTTTTTTCTCATTAGTTATTTTATCTACTTTATTTAATACTGTTATTATTGTAGATTTACAGTTTATTTTCCTTAATATATCATGATTAACTTTTAATTTTCTTTCTATTTCTTCAATATCTTCTGAGGCATCAACAACCAATAATATTAAATCACTATTAGCACTTTCTTCAATTGTTGATAAAAACGCTTCTATCATAAATGGAGGTAAATCATCCATAAATCCAACAGTATCAGTTAATAGAACCTTTCTTTTAATACCCCTTATTTTCCTTGTTATAGTTGTTAGTGTTGTAAATACTTGTTGTTTTGCCTCCTTACTTTCACCACATAATGCATTTAGTAGGGATGTTTTTCCTGCATTTGTATATCCTATTAACCCAACTGAGTCATATTTTTCTCTTTTTTTTCTTAAAATTTTTCTATGTTCTTTTAGTTTTTTAAGTTTTCTTTTAATGGTAGAGATTTCTCTTTTTACCTTTTGATAATATTTTTCAACTTCATAATCTCCATATCCCCCAAATCCAGGTTGTTCTCCCATTTTAGCCAATCTAACTTTTTCCTTAGCTCTTGGTAGTTCATACTGCAATTCTGCCAATCTTACCTGTAGTTTTGCTTCATTTGTATTAGCATGTTTATTAAATATTCTTAAAACTAACTCAATTTTATCAATAACCTCAACACCAAATTTTTTGGCTAAGTTGTATTTTTGAGAGGGAGATAATTCATTCCCAACTATGACAATATCTATTTCTTTCTCTTTAACAATCTTACTAATTCTTTCAGCTAATCCTTCACCAATCTGATATTTTGGGTCTGGTTTTCTAACTTGTATTATTACATCTTCAACATCATATAATACTTCAGCTAATTCTTTTAATTCTTCAATACTTTTTTTATCTCTTTTTGAGTCTTTTCTTAAAACTAATAATGCTCTTATATATATCACCCTAAATAATTAAATAATACATAATATTCAATATATTTTAAAAATTTTGGTGATATCATTGAAAAAGAGAAATATAACAGAATTACAAGTATTAGCAGAAATTTTAAATCATCAACCTCATATAAAGCAGAAAGAAATAGCTGATAGTTTGGGTATAACTGTTCAAGCAGTTTCAGAGCATATAAGAAATTTGATAAAAGAAGGATATTTATGTAGTAAAGGAAGAGGAGAATACTTTGTTACTGAGAAGGGTGTTAAGAAACTTAAAATTTGGGTAGATGAACTAAACAATTATATTAAAGATATTAGAGCTTCACTTTATAGATATAAAGATGTATGGCCTGCTATTGCCTCTGAAGATTTAAATGAAGGAGATGAAGTTTATTTATATATGTATAGGGGAAATGTTTGGGCTACAAAGAATAAAATTACATCTGCAAAAGGAAAGGTTTTAGTTGGTGGAAAAAAAGGGGAAGATGTGGCTATTCATCAATTATCTGGAATTATTGAAATTCCTGAATGTAGAGTTATAATTTTTAAACTACCTCCTGAAATAGAGGGTGGTTCTAAAAAGGTAGATTATAACCTTATTAAAGAAAATCTTAAAAATCTTGATAACTATGTAGTTGCCACTATGGGAACTGTAGGTTATGTAGTTGCTAAAAAATTAAATTATACTCCTGAAATAAGGTTTGGAGTAAATACTGGGGTTGTCAATGCAATAAAAAGAGGTACTAATGTAGTTATATTTGTAACTGGAAAAATGGCAGAGAGGATAATTAAAAATCTTGAAAAATATAGAATAGGGTATACAGTTATAGACACCCAAAATAAATAATTATAATTTATTAACTGATTTTGCAGGGAGTATTATAAGAGAGGCCAAAACATCCCCTTTTTTTATTTCTCCATCTAACACTGCTAAAAAAGTAGCAATATCTAAACATCTTTCTACATCTAAAGGTAAAGGAATTTCTTCTCCAACGGCAATAACATGCCCATGTCTATTTTTTGCATATGGACATATTAAAATCATGGCCTTTGGAGGGATATTAATTTTTTTAATTCTTACTGGATATACTTCATTTTTCTTTATTTTAATATCTTCATCAGCAATTATAGGGACTATATAACCCTCCCCAGAAATCTCTACTTTATGTTTTAATTCTTCTTCTCTAACATGAATCTCTTTTAATCTACATAATACTCTAAACATAACAATCACATTTTAAAATTCTTCTCCTGCTTCTTTTTTCTCTAATCTTGATTTTATAAGTTTTAATCTGAAGAAGTTTTCTCTTTCCATTTCATCTAATCTCATAGATATATATTTTTTAAGAGATTTTAATCTTGGGATTATAACATACTCTAAGGCATTTACTCTTCTCTTAGTTTTAATAATTTCCTCAGCTAACAACTTTATAGAAGTTTCAATTTCAGCAAGTTCTGTTATTAATTCTAAAGCCTCCTCAAACTTCTTAGCAGCTTCATCTACTTTAGCATTAACTCCATAAGGAGAGTATCCCCTTTCCCCAAATTTTCTTTTAACATTATAAATTTCAAAAGTAGGAACAGTAACACCCATAATATTTTTAGTATCCATATCCACTTTTAAATTATCATTTTTAGCAGCTAAAGAAATCTCCTTAACTACTAAGCTACCCATTGTTAATTCTGCTAATATTAAATCTTTATATGCCTCTTCCAACTTTTTCTCAACTTTATCTCTTAAGTCACTTGCTAAGTCAATTATTTGAAAGAATTCCATTATAAGAGCATCTCTTTTTTGTTTTAATAATTTATGTCCTTTTTCAGCTAATTTTATTTTATTCTTTAATTTTAGGAGTTCCATCCTTGTAGGGCTAACTCTCTGCAAGATATCACCATAAAATTTTTAAATTATTTTTTAAAATAAATAATATATAAAACCTATGCCCCGGGTAACCGAGGGGAACGAGCTATCCGGCGCGATGAGTTTCCTCTGCTCCCCCGGGGCACAACTCTAAAACTGTTTTACTAATTCCAACTTTCATAACTTTATAGTAAAACTCTTTTTCCCAGTGATGTTTAAATTTATTAATTATGTATTTATCATAATTATATTGAATATCTGTTTTTGCTTCAACCAATATTAACCCCTCTGCTGGCATAGTTGGAGCTCCTTCTTTATAATTAGTTTTAAATAATTTATCTATCCATTCAACTTCTTTAATTTCCTTACCAACTAAATGTAAAGCACCTACAATTTTCCTAACCATTTGCCATAAAAAACTTTTTCCAATAATATCAATTGTCAAAAAGAAACTATTTTCTTTAATATCAATACTGTATATTTCTCTTATAGGGCTTTTATTTTTAGTTCTATCTTTTTTTGAAAAATTATGAAAACTCTTTTTACCTATAAACTTCTTAGCTGCTAATCTAATATTTTCTACATTGTAATTTATATTTGGTAGGATATACCTGTAGTGTCTATATTTTACCTCTGGAATGTTTTCAATCTCTTTAAAACCTAAAATCCATATTCCATAATCTTTTAATTTATAATTTAGATATCTTATATTAGGCTCCTCTTTTAAATTTAGAACTACAAAATTCCCTAAGGCAGATACTCCTTTATCAGTCCTTCCACCACTATAAATAATCTTCCTTTCTTTTAATATATCAGAAAAAACTTCTAAAATTTTATCACAAACAGTTTCTTTATGTGGTTGCTGCTGAAAAGAGTATCTCCCATCATATGCTATTTTAAATATATACATCTTCCACCACAAATTTAAATATATGATTAATGAAAATAAATAATAAAAAAAGATTTTATAATTTATTTAATATTTTCATTGCCTTAACATATGCAGGCATTCCAGAGGTTAATAAAACAATTCCTAATACATCCATTATTTCATCTTTAGTAATTCCAAGTTCTTTTATAGCACTTAACATTTGTTTTTCAGTTGCTTTTTCATCACATCTTGATGCAACTATTGCTATAGCAACCAATTTTAAGGTTTTATAATCTAAAACTTTCCCAGAATATACTTCATCATTTAATTTTGCAAGAATCTCATAAAGCTCTGGTTTTAATTCTTTAACTACTTTCATTCCTTCTCCATAAAATACTTTATCTTTCATATCTTCACCATAACAAATTATATAATAAATTTTTATTTTTATGTGTATTTAAAGATTTTGATTTTCATTTTTATTTTCTCCATATAATATATTTGCTATCTCTCTTAATGTTTCTACTCCTCTTGCCTCTGTTTTTAAAAGAGGAACATAAGCAATAACTTTATCTCCAAATTTCTCCTTAATTTCTTCTAATCTCTTTAATTGTAAGTTTCTTCTTGCTCTACAAAACTCACATTGAACATTTTCAGGAATTAACTGATTTACAATAACTGCATCTATTGGTATTCCATATTTTTGTAGAGCTTTCATTGCTCTTTCACTTTCTAAGATACTCATCTCCTCAGGAATAACAACCAATCTAAATGCTGTCCTTTCAGGGTCTTGTAATATCTTTCTTGCTTTAACAATTCTCTGTTTCATCTCTTCAAGGTCTTTAAGCATCTTATCATAATCAATATCATCATCATTTCCTCCAAATGGTAAAAATCTTTTCATCATTTTCATAAAGCCACTCATCTGTTTTTTAATTTTAATTAATCTTGTCATATACTTATCCATAATTTCTGGCATTCCTAAAAATCTTAAAGTATGTCCAGTTGGAGCAGTATCAAATATAACAACATCAAACTCATTATTTTCCATATATTTTAAAAAAGTATCAAAAGCTGCAGATTCATCAGTTCCTGGAGATAGAGCAGCCATTTCAAGTTGTTCCTCTAATAATTCACCAAGCATGGGATTATCTTCAATTTGAGCCTTTAACTTTTCTTTATATTCTTCCATTGCCTTTTCAGGGTCTATTTCAACAACATATAAATTATCAAATCCTTTAACTTTTGTAGGTTCATGTCCAAATTCTTGTTCAAATATGTCTCTTAAAGAATGTGCAGGGTCTGTTGATACAATAACTGTTTTATATCCTTTATCTGCTAAATAAACACCTGTTGCTGCACTCATTGTTGTTTTTCCAACTCCCCCCTTACCTCCAAACATAATATATTTTGTTCCATCTTTCTTTTCTAATTTTTTCTCTGTTATTCCTCTTAATGAATTCAATGAATTTTTAATTTTTGATAACATCTAAATCTCCTCTTTTTTTTATTGTTTCTTTTTATATCTTGGCATACATAATATTTCTCTTGCCTCTATATTAAAGAATGTGTTCATATTTGCTGGTTTAATAACCATAGCAGTATCTGCCCCTCTACTTGTCCCACCTATAGCAATTACTTCCTCTTTTGCCTTTATTAAACCAGCATCACATGCCATAATTGTTATCTCATAACAAACTTTAACTCCCTGACCAAAAGTTCTTAATGTTTCTGCTATAACCTGAACAGGTCCATAGCCACCTAACTTATTAGATATTCCTCTTTCTACACCACTTAATGCATGTGTTCCTCTAAATACTTTAGCACCTTTTTTTATAAGTTCCTCTTCAACCTCTTTAGGCATAGAAATAATATCTTCCCCATAAAAACCTTGATGATAAGTAACAACCACTACATTTAAATTTAAATTTTCTTTTTTTAATAAATCAAGCAATTTTTTTGCTGTTTCTCCTCTTGATGATGCTACAACAATACTTTTTATATCACCTTTCTTAGCTCTTTCAACAGCTATTTTAAGAGTTTCATCTGTATTCTCTTTCCCTGGATATTTAAAAAGTTTCATAATTACTCCTCCAAATGCCTTTCTTTTATTAGTTTTGAAAATAATTTTATTATATCTCTTGAACTTAACACACCTATAACTCTTTCCTCACATGATGATTTTACATATATATGATGAATTCTATTCTCTACCATTGTCTCAATAGCCTTTTCTAAGGGAGTATCTGGATTAACAGTTATAAGTTTTGGGGTCATTATTTCCTCTGCTGTTTTTTCTAAATTATGATAATTTTTTAAGATGTCTGTATCAGTTACAACACCCCAAAATTGTTCTCCATCAGAAACTATAACAGAAGAGACATTATATTTATCCATTATTTCAATAATTTCCTTAATAGTTGTTTCTAAAGGAACCTCAATAACTCCCTTTGTCATTACATCTCTAACTAAGTATCCAGATATCATAAATATCCCTCTTTTAAGTTAATAATAATACCATATAGTTTTATACTCATTAATATCTTCTCCTATTTCTTTCATATTTTTTAAATATTCTAATATTGGCACATCTTCATAGATATATGATTTAGTTGGATAAATTCCTTTTTCCCATGGATGAATTAAATAAATTCTACTACCATTTTCTTTTATAGCAATTAACTCTCTATCTTGCCAACTTCTTAAATGAACTTTTCCAAGTTTTGGCACATTAAATATTGGTTCATCAGTTCTAAAACTTCCTGGAAGTAGTCTTGCCTCTTCTTTAACTTCTTGGCAGATTCTTGCTATTGGGATAAGGTAATCTTTATGCTCATATTTACCTTTAGGATAGAAAGAATAATATGGAATTATACCAACCTTTTTTAAAGCTATTCTCAAAGCTACATTTTCAAATCTTCTGCTAACATACCTATGAAATACATGCTGGTTATAAATAGGAATTCCTGAAAGTTTTTTTACAGCCCTTTTAACATCTGGAGTAATTTCATAACAACTTTCTGCATGTGTTGAAATCATTAAACTCTTATCTTCTTTAAAATCTTTTAAAATCTCTACTAAGCTGTCAGTTATTCTCATAGGAACAGTTAATAAACTTCTTGTTCCAAATCTTACCCCAATGACATGCTCAATATTTCTAATTCTATCTAATATTTTCTTTATTGTAGAATCACTTAGTGAAAATGGGTCTCCACCAGTTATTAAAATCTCTAACATAGATTCATGTTCTTCAAACCATTTTAATGCCTTCTCTATCTTATCCCAACCTGCAAATGCTGACTCATCAAAATCTTTAACTAACCAATTTCTTTGACAATAGACACAAATCTGAGGACAGGATTCATAAGGTTTCACTATAGCAATGGTTACATATCTTCTTGTTATTAACTCCTCTGGTGTAGTATCATGCTCACCCATATAATCGAATACTATATTTCTTTTATCCTTGTTTTTTATCATTTCCATTATATAATGTCTGGTTGGTATTACTTGTTTTCTTATTGGTAAGTCTTCTTTTCCATCAAAATCAAATAAATGCAAATAATATGGAGTTATTGCAAAGGGTATTTTGTTTTTAACTGCTAACTCTATATTTTCAAGTTCTTCATCTGATAAATATAACCCAATCTCTTCTCTCATTTCTTGTAAAATTTTTAATCCTTTTATTCCACAGATTATATTTTTAAATTGCCATCTATAATCATACCAATCTTCTATATTTACCCCAAAAAATTCTAAAATTTTATTTCTGTTTTCTTCTCTTTTCATAATTATTTTTTCATCTAAACCAGATGGATATTTTTTTAAATAATCTTTCATTACATAATAAACATTATCTAAAAAATCACTTCTTGCCTTTCCTGCATCTCTACCTTTAAGTTTTGTAAAATCAATAAATTTTAATCCTCTTTTTTTTAATTTTTCACCTAAGAATCCCATTGAATAGCAAGCTTCTCCATTTATTGCTAAAAAAAGATGTTTAAATTCTTCTAAAAAAGCATCAGAAACAGAAATTTCATTATGATATGCTTTAAGTAATATTTCTAAAGTACTAAAACCTGCTAATTCTTCATTTTGTTTAGATATGATATTTAAGAATACATTTAAAGCATAAAGAGATAACCATCTATCAATCTCATTCTCAAACTTTTTATTGTTTCTTATCTCATACTCTTTTTCTTTTAATGTTGTATAAAGTTCTTTTCTTACAACCTCTAAGTCTTTATTTTGTGAAAATATTTGTTCAAGTTCTGGAATAATTTTAAATATCTCTCTTACCTCCAAATATATCACCAGAATATATTTTTATATATAAAATTATGATTTATAATAGACTCATTAGAAAATAAACAAGAGTAATAATATTATTTATAGTATTTATGAGTTTATAAAATAGAAAAGTTAGTTATATTAAATAATTCTTGATTTCTTAACAATAAAAACACAATAAGGGTCTCCTTTGGCAATACATTTACTTTCATCAACTTCAATAATAAATTTCTTATTTGCAATATTTTCCAAACAACCTGCTAAAAACCCAGATGTTATATAACATACTGGTTCAGGACTTTTATAATTTAAAGCTTCTTTATTGTTTTTAACAGTAATTACTAATGGTTCAGACATTTCTATAGTAGTTGGTCCAAATTCTTTTTCCATAAAATTTTTTAGTTCATCATAATTTCTAATATTAACAGCATTTGCATAATGTTTTCCTAAATCATAAAAAATTTTTTTTAATTGACTACCAAAATAATATTTTCTTAAATATTCCTTTATAAACCCTATTAATGTTGGTGTTCCTACAAATCCATAAATTTGTTCTTCTATTTGTGTAGGAGCATGAGGAGATGTAGTACTTTGTATTTGCATTTTGTATGTTTCCTCCATTAATTCCTTTTTTAGCTCCTCCAATGGTGGATAAGCCTCTAAAATTAATTCATGTAGTTTAGTCCCTTCAGTTAATTTTAAAACCTCTTTTAAAAGTTCTTTGTTATCTTTATATTTTTCTAAAAGATTTTTTATCATTGTTAGCTTAATACCCATATATTTAGCTCTGTTATCAATAATCTTTAACATCTCTATTAATTTCATTGCACTGACCATTTATAACCCCTTCACAATATGAAAATAATAAATAATTATTAACATTGATAACCCTTAATATTATTTTCATAATGAATTTTATCATAAATTATAATCCTATATATAACTTATGATTTGAATAATTATTTATATTCTATTATTACTTATTTTTACCCAATTTTCTTTTATTGTAATAATTATATTCTATCTAATATCAAATACTATATTTATAATTTTCTCTCCACTTTTTCCGTCTCCAAAAGGATTATTCCATAACCTTTTTTTTGAGAGCATTATATCAATAGATTTAATTAATTTATCTTTATTATCTCCAACTAAAATATTTGCTCCAACTTCAACAGTTTCAGGTCTTTCTGTATTATCTCTTAATGTTATACATGGTACTCTTAAAATACATGCTTCTTCTTGAACTCCTCCACTGTCAGTTAATATTAATGAAGCATTTTTTTCTAAAAGTAAGAATTTTAAATATCCAACAGGTTCAATAATTTTTATTTTTTTGTTATTTTTAAGTCTATCATATAAATTAAACTCTAAAAGTCTTTTTTTAGTCCTTGGATGTATAGGAAAAATAATTTTATAGTCATAAATTTTAGTTATATCTAAGATATTCTTTATTATTTTAAATAATCTTTCTTTATTATCAACATTTTCAGCCCTATGTAAAGTTAGTAAAAAATAATCTTCATCAGCAATACTATTAAAAAACGATATTGCCTTATCATTATTCTCTGCAATTTTTAAATTTTCTAAAGTGGCATCTACTATGGTATTCCCAACAACATAAATTTTATTTTCTTTAATTCCTTCTCTTAATAAATTATTTTTTGCATTTTCTGTTGGTGCAAATAAATAATCACTTATATGGTCTGTTAGAGTTCTATTTATCTCCTCTGGCATGCTTTTATCAAAACTTCTTAATCCTGCTTCAACATGGGCAACTTTAATTTTTAACTTACTTGCTGTTAAAGCTCCTGCTAAAACTGTATTTGTATCCCCCTGAACCATAACAATATCAGGATGTTCTTTTAAAAGAACTTTCTCTATATTTATTAACATTTTCCCAGTCTGCTCTCCATGATTTCCAGAGCCAATATTTAAATTATAGTCAGGATTAGGTAAGTTAAGTTCTTCAAAAAATATTTTATCCATATTTTTAGAATAATGCTGGTTTGTATGTATTATTTTAAAATCTATATTTTTCTCTTCTAATTTCCTTATTATTGGAGAGAGTTTAATTATTTCAGGCCTTGTTCCTAAAATAATATTTATCATCTTATCCTACCTTATTTTTTTAATAAAAATATAGCCAGTTATCCCAATAATCATAAAAAAGATTGCTGTGTCTTTATACATGTTTGCCAATCCAATTTTATCAGCAACAAAGCCTAATATAACAGCACCTAAAAATATGCCAATATTTAAACTGGTTGTAAATAATCCCATTGCCATACCTTTTTTTTCATAAGGTATATTTTTCATTGTTAATGCATTAATAGATGGAGAAAATATTGCTCCACCAATAGATATTAAAGTTATTGAAAAAAACATCAATGCCAAAGTTTTACTAAAGGATAAACTATATATCCCTAAAGAAATTAAAACAACACTTATAAGGATTAATATATTTCCAACCTTATCATACATTCTCCCAAAAATTTTTTGTAAAATTCCTGATAAAAAATTTGTGTAGGATATTAAAAATCCTACTAAAAATAATGATATGTATTTTGAGGCATAAATTGCAAAATAGCTCATAATTCCAGCTAAGTTAAAGGTATAAAATAAATTTAAAATAAACCCTATTAAAAAATTTTTATCTTTTAGATATTTTAAATTAAATTTCTTTTTTGATATATTCTTTTTTTGAAATATTATTAATTTATTTATATATATAACTTCATCATTTTTAACATAAACATTTTTTAATTTAAATAGACATATCAAAAATGCTATAAATGTTATTATTCCACAAAAATAAAATGGTGCTCTCATATTTATATATTGAGCTAAAAATCCACCAATTAATGGTCCAAAGGCAAAACCTAAAGATATAGAACTGCCAAAGATTCCCATATATTCTCCTAATTTATTTTTTGGTGCAATTAATGAGATATATGCCCCAGCAACTGGAGTAATAAATGATGAAAAAGCACCATTAAGCATTCTTATCAATACCAACATAAAAATAGAATTAACAAATGCATACAATGTTGTAAAAACTGAACAAAAAAAAGTTCCTATAACTATAAAAATCTTTTTTCCATAAATATCCGAAAGATAACCAATAGGTATTTGTGCTATAGTTCTTGCCAAAGCAAAACTTCCAAAAATTAACCCTACTTCTAAATTACTTGCTCCTAATGTTTTTGCATATATTGACATTATTGGGGCTATTAACCCAATTCCTAACATAGTCGTAAATGTGGTTAGCCAAAGAACAAATATATTTTCATTTATAAATAATTTTTTAATCATATTTCTACCTCAATCTATTTTAATATATGGAATGATATATTATAGAAAACTATTTATAGAACTACTAACACATAATTTATTAGTAAAAAATTAAAGGTGGTTAAGAATGTTTGGAAGAGACCCATTTGACTCATTATTTGATAGAATGTTTAAAGAGTTCTTTAGTATGCCAATGAGTGGAACATTAAGTATGCAAAGCTCCTTTGGAATTCAAATATCAGGGCAAGGATTTATGCCATTATCAATAATTGAAGGAGATGACCATATAAAAATTATTGCATGGCTTCCAGGAGTAAATAAAGAGGATATCATTGTTAATGCAGTTGGGGATACTGTTGAAATAAGAGCTAAAAGGTCTCCATTAATGGTTACTGAAAGTGAAAGAATTATATACTCTGAAATCCCTGAAGAAGAAGAAATATATAGAAATATAAAACTTCCAGCAGTTGTTAAAGAAGAAAATGCTACAGCAAAATATGAAAATGGAGTTTTATATATAACATTACCTAAAGCAGAAACTTCCAAGAAAAGAGGAATTAATATTGAATAATTCTTATTCTTTTTTCTCCTCTAACCCTAACAATTCAGGAATAGATTTTTCTCCATATTTTACTACTTTACAGTTTATTTGAACTATATCAGAGGATATAGTATTTCCTCTTACTGTTTTTCTTCTTCTTTCTCCTTTTCTTCTTGGATGGAATCCTGGTGGAGAACTTAATAAAACTCTTACTTTTCTTGGACCGTGAATATCTGGTCTCATTGGAAATCCACTGTCATCTGTTCCTCCAGTTATAACTAATTTATATCCTGATAATCCTAAAATTCCTCCATCAAATTCATCTCCTATTTTTTTCCCTACTAATGGAGTGTTATCTGCTTCTATTTGGTAGCATCTTCCTGTTTTAGGGTCTGCTACTACAAATTTTGCAGTTGGCATAATCTCACCTAAAATAGTTTTTTTTATTATATTGTCTCTCCTATTGGTTTCCTTAAATTTCATCACTTAGCTATCCCCAGGAGGTTAGGGATAACTAAGCTCCATTTAAGTCATAAACCAGTCCCGAGCTGTTAAGCTCAGGACAATAACTATAAAGGACTTTTAAAGTCCTAAAATTAAAACTGAAAAATTAATATAAATACCTTTTTAATCTATTTATTTAGATTCAATAATTTCAACACCATACTTAACAACATTTTTATTCATTAAATATTCCCTATATTCACAAATTTTATAAAGAGTATTCATAATTTCCTTTGCATATTCCTTTTCTACCAAAGTATTTAAAAAAGCTCTTAAATCATATGGACTTTTAATATTGTATTTATTTGTTGAATAACTACCTATAACAACAGGAGTTTTATATTTTTTAGCCAACATTAAATTTCTTCTAAAAAATATTAACTGCCTTGCTCTCTCATAGCCATCTTTATTTAAAAGATAATTAAAATTTAGTTCTATAGCAACTCTATGCTCACTCGCCAATCTTGTTAAAACATGGTCTAATCCACTGTCAATTCTATTTAACTCTGGAGTTGAAAGAATATCTACATCATGCATTTCAACACTTGCCCTATTTATTTTTAAATCTCCACCTTCAATAAGGATAATATGACATTTATTCCTAAATTTTTTAACTTTTTTTCTTAATTTTTTTATGTTATCAGCTCTAATCTTCACTCCACTATACACTTTTAAGCCTAAACTTTCTCCAATATTTTTAATGTTACTATATTTTTCTTTGCTAAATTCTTCATCATATTGACAATAAACAAATCCTTTCCAATGTAATGATTTGAATAGTTTTATATCTTCTTCCTTCTCTAATCTATTAATATCTATCCAATTTTTCATATTTTCTCTACTCTAAAATTATTGCTTTTATTGGGCAGATTCTGCTACATAATCCACATAAAGTACATAAATTTTTATTTATATTTATTTTTTCATCATTCTCTTTATATATTGCTTTAAAAGGACAATTTTTAAGACATATTAAGCAGCCAATACATAAGTTTTTTTTAACATTTATATTTTTAAAATCTTTTAAAACTTTAATTTTTAAATTGTCAGTTATTTCTCCATGAACTCTTATTAAAACTATAGCATCAACTGGACAAACTTTTACACATTTTCCACATATAACACATTTTTCTTTATCTATTTTAACAACAACATTTCCAAATATTGCATTAACAGGACATACTTCTTTACACAATCCACAACCTATACAATCATCAGTAACTTCAATATACTCAATATTCTTTTTAATATTAAATTTGTATGATATGTTATCTTTTAAATTTAATATTTCAGTTATTTTTTCTTTTATCCCCATTCTCCCCCATTATTTTTTTAGTTTCCTCCATAACATATTTTTTTAATTCTTCTAAAATCTTATTCTTTAAAATATTTTCTAAATAATCCTTAACTAACCCATATTTTTTGGTGTATTCTTTAATGTCATTTTCAATAATTTCAATAATTTTATTTTCAATAATTCTCTTCTTAACTGTTTTCTCAGCAACTTCTTTTTTAACCTTAGTTATAGCATCAACAGGACATTTTTTAGCACATAATCCACAAGTTACACATTTATCTGGAATAATATACGGTATTTTAATCTCTTTACTAATCTCTATTGCATTAACTTTACAGACTTTATAACAAATTCTACATCCAATACATTGGTCTTCATTAATATAATAGGTTTCTTCTTTATTTTTTGCCTCAATTTTAACCTCTGTTCTTATAGCTCCTGTGGGACAAACTTCTAAACAATACCCACAATATAAACAATTAACAACTTTGTAATTATTTAAATCAATCTCTCCAGGACATATTTCTTTACAATTTCCACATTTTATACATATATATTTAGAAATATGTGGAATCTTGTTTATTTTTTCTGAGATATCTAATTCTCCAAAGGATTTTTTTAATTTTAATTCAAAAAATCTATTAATTTTTTCTTTATGAGTTTTTTCATCTAATATTATTATTGCCCCTACAGGACAAGTTTTATAACATTCTTTACATGATATACATTTAGAAACTTCAATAAAATATGTATCTGGCTTTTCAATTATTATATCTATAGGGCATACTTCCTTACATTGCCCACAAAGAACACATTTCTCTCCATCTATCATTAAAGTGTGAGACTTAGGAATATAAAAAAATAAGCCCTCTGTTTCTAATCTATGTTTATCTATCTCTAAAACTCCTGTTGGACAGGCCTCAACACAATTAGCACAGGAAATACATGAATCAACATCTATATTGGGTAAGTTCTTTTTATATTCATTATTATAGTACATTTCTATAGCAAATGCTGGACAACTCTCTTTACATGCTTCACAAGATATACATTTTTTTGGGTATTTAAGTATTGGAGGTACTTTTCTATATCTATCTGGTGGAATGTATGAAGATTTATTAGGTTTAGCGTCAATAATATTTTTTATCTTTTCTTTAATAATATAAAGATACCAAAGTGGAGATGCCATAAAATTCACCAAATATATTTAATTTTTCCATCTTCAACAATATACAAAGTTTTTTCAGTACAGGAAATACAGGGGTCAATAGATACATATGTAGCAACAGCATCTGCAACTGTTGGACATGTTTTTAGCATATATCTATATGCTGCTAAATTCATAGTTGTTGGAGTTCTAATCATAATTCTCTTAATAAATCCATGATTAGTTAATTCCATTTTATATGTAAGTTCTCCCCTATGAGCTTCAAATCTATTTTCTCCTTCTCCTCCTTTAATTTCACATTTTTCTCTTATTGGCCCTCCAACTTCTTGATAGAGTTCTAAAACTTCCCTAATCATTTTTATACAAATCTCTATCTCATCAAATCTAACTATATTTCTTGCAAAATTATCTCCTTCTTTTCTACTAACTGGTTTATAGGTTTTTAATTCTTTATAATATTTGTATCTTAATCTTACATCACTATTCTCCAATCCTGAAGCTCTTGCTACAGGTCCTACAGCTCTTGTTTTCATTATGTCAAAATATTTTAAGATTCCAATATCTCTGCTTCTTAATTTTACTAATGGAGCTGTTTCAAATGCTTCTCTTATTGTTTTTATTTCATCTTCAAATTTATCCAAAACATTGTAAATTTTAGTTATCATTTCTTTGTCAATATCTTTTCTAACTCCCCCTAAAATATTATATCCAGTATTTATTCTATTTCCTGTAATCATTTCCAATAAATCCATTATTCTTTCTCTAGAATTTAAAATCCACATTCCTAATGTTTCATGTTCTATTGAAAGGCAATACATTGCAATAATTAAAAGATGACTATGTATTCTCTCCAACTCACATGTTAATATTCTTAGATATTTTGCTTTTTCAGGAATTTCTATTTTAGAAATTTTTTCTACACATTCAATAAATGTAAATGATTGAACATATGAACAAATACCACAAACTCTCTCTGCTAAATATAGCCCCTTATGAACATGTTTTCCTTCCATAATTTTCTCTATCCCTCTATGAACATATCCCATTTCTATTTCTGCATCTATTGGTCTCTCACCATCTAAAACTAATTTTATCCTTAATGGTTCTTTAAATATTGGATGTATTGGTCCTATTGGGACAGTAGTCATTTTTTCAGCCTTTTCTCTTTTTCTGCTAATAAATGAACAGATTTTAAAATTCCTTCAATAATCTCAGAGGGTCTTGGAGGACATCCTGGAATTTTGACATCTACAGGAATTATTTTTTCAATACCTCCCAAAACATGCCCCTCCTTAAATATCCCTCCACTTAATGCACAAGCTCCAACTGCAACAACTATTTTTGGCTCTGGAACTTTTTCATATAGCTCTTTAACCCTGTCTATCCACGGTAGTGTTGTAGGACCAGAAATAACTAAGATATCTGCCTCTCTTGGATTGTTATGAACATAAATTCCATACTGCTCTATATCATATCTTGGAGCTAAGCAGGAAACAATTTCAACATCACAACCATTACAACCCCCAGTATTAACAACACATAAATGAATACTTCTTTTCCTAACAAATTTTTTAATCATTTTTTATTCACCAATAAACTTTTTAATTTTTCTTTTCCTATTTTTAAGGCCTCTTTATAGGGTTTTTTATATAGTAAATGTAATTCAACTACTTCCTTTCTTATTTGGTCTGCTTCTTTCCTACTAATCAATTTTAAAAAATCTGCTAACCAACAAAGACCTAAATCAATATCTACCTTTCTTCCTAAACATGCCATTCTTGCCTGTTCTACATAAGCAGTTAGTTCATATAAATCAGCTTCATCATAATGTTTAAGAAATATATCTATTAATTCATTAACATCAATCTCTAATTTTTTGGATATAGGAATAAATACATAGTCCATTAAATATCTGTTATCTAAGATAATGTTTCTTTTCTGTTGAAGAGAATTTTTAAGATATTCTTTATCCGGTAACATACCACCACCTAATTAAGTATAAAATAACAAAAATAGAAAGTCCAATAAGAAATTCAATTCTACCATATCCTGACCTCATTCCTAAAGGAAAACCAATAAAAAATGCTCCTATAATATATAAAGGAGTTAATAATAGAAATCCTCCTAAAATTGATGATATTAAAGCAAATTTATCAATTCTTTTCTCATGATATGGTGGATATCTATAACTATACTCCAATCCAACAAAATTACCAAATATAAATGATATAATTGTTAAATTAAAATAAAATAAGTCCATTCTTTCACCTAAATAAGTAATATAAGGCATAAGCAAAAATAATTAATACAAAAAATGCACAAATTCCTTCTATTTGTTTATATTTCTTTGCAAAATGTTCAAAGTTTAGTAAGTATGCCAAGATTGTTAATATTATAAATGATAATATTGCCAGTACTATTGGTTTTTGTAAAAAATTTATTAATAATGTGTAGATAATTGCTACAAAACAAACAATTAATATATAATTTATATATTTATTCATAAGAATATCACCCTATGGAGTAAATCTAAGAGGACAACTATAGCAATAGTTATTTGTAGCATAACAGAATGATGAGGGGCTAATAGTGGAGTAAGGCCATTAATTATTGATATAATAAAAGTTATTAATATCATAAATGGCAATGCTAAAAAAATATTGGATATTCCTAAGAATATAGCAATAAATAACCATAATAATACAAAATAGGCAATTGCATCTCCTATATATATTAATCCTGCCAATAAACCAAAATGCTCTGTTAAATATCCAGAAACTATATCTTTTCCTTTTACTATTCCAAATGGACTATTTGGAGCTTTTGAAACTAAGAGAATAAAAAAGGCAAATGCTGATATTGGTAATTTCAAAATAAGAGGTCCATGAATTTGTTGATAACTAACAATATCAGAAATTATTAATGAGTTTGTTACTATATAAACAGTAGAAACTACTGCAAATAATGGTATTTCAGCTGCAGCTGAAAATACACTTCTAACCCCTCCTAACTTTCCATAAGGAGAACCAGAAGATAATCCACAACCATGTTCAACAATCTTTTGAAGAACATATAACCCAATAATAATTAATAAAGAACTTTCTAATTTAACAGCCAATATTAAAGCTGAAAGCCATACAATAATCTGAAGTATAGGCATAAATATATATAATGGATTCCCAGCTGTAATTGGAAAAGTTATCTCTTTAAAGTAAAATTTTAATGTATGGAGTAAATACTGAATTATTGGAGGACCTGGTCTAAGTTGAATTTTGGCCATTATTTTCCTATGTAATCCTAAAAGTAAAGAACCAATAAGAAATGCATATACTGTTAAATTTATTAGATAAAAAAATTCATTAAAATCCATACTAATACCCCCTGAATGGTATCTTTCCTAATTTTTTCCTTCTTGTTTTAGGGACTATGAATATTCCTACTCCATATAAAATATTTGGAACAAAGAGAATATAAAATAAATAACTAATTAATCCATTAGTTATAAACATTAGAATAAATGATAGCATCCCAATAATTAAACAAACTATTCCTACTTTTTTTTCAATGTCCATAATTATCTCCTATTTTATATTGTTAATAAAATCTCAACAGTTCTAACAATTAACAACAATGAAGAAAGATGTATCATTAAAATATATGGACTTCCTGGAGCCCTAAACATCTCTGCCTTAGCTGCATAATATGGAGCTACTCCAGTCTCCCCTGCCATTCCTAAGCCATAAAGGATTTTCTCAAATAATAAATTTTTATTTAAATGATGTAACTCCAATATTGATAAAGTTCCTGTTTTTGCTAAAATTAATGCTGATGCTCCAAATAATGGTAAAGTTGCTATAATAGAAGTTAATCCATACTGAAATGAAGCATTTAAAACATGTTCCCTTTTAACTGCTGAAACTATTCCAATATTTGCTATTCCTACTAAAGTTAAGAATAATGCAAAATCAAAAATATCTTGTGTTAGCATGGCTCCAGCAGTTGCTATTCCACAAACTATTGCCATATATCTCCTATTTTTTAACTCATGTAATGGAATATCTATTAATTTATCTTCTCCAAATTTTTGGGCTTCTAACTGTTTTTCTGGCTTTGTTAAATAAACTAATATTGTAAAGGTAATTGCTATAACAAACCCTATAGTTGAAAACATTGAGTATTTAAATATTATATCTCCAAATGGAACTATTCCAAATATTCCCCCATCTATCATTCTGCCATCCCCAACAATCCAAGTTTAGAGCATACTTTAATTACTAACCCTAAGCCTGCAAATAGTAGGAAAACTAACCAGTACTTAGGAAATAAATAGAAACCTAAAAATCCAACAATCCATAAACTCCAAGCAATTCCTGAAAATCCACAAATACCAACCCATTTAACTCTATTTATAATATTCTCCCCTAAAACTCTCTTACAGAAGAAGTAATATAATAAACCAGATGCAATAACTGCCCCACCAGTAAATCCTGATAATATTGCACCATAAATAACTAATATTATAGATATAAATAGTGGAGAGGTCCTTAAAATTTCTAAATCAAAGTTTATTTTAAAGTCATTTAACTTCTTCCCTCTAACTTTTTCTCTTACAACCAAAACCTCAGCAATAGCTAAAATTTCTGCCATACTTACAACTAATCCTGGTAATATTAAAGCTTCTGCTAAATCTGTCCCTACAGCTGCAATAATACATAATAAAGAACATTCCAACAAATCAGTTAATATTAAAGCATGTAAATTATTTTTTTGAACACCTATAGCAAATAGAGATAAAATTCCAACAATAAAACTTATAATAACAGTTTCATAGAACATACTCAATCCCTCTCCCTATTCCAATACAACCATGTGAATATTATAAAAGCTACTAAAAGTATAGAACTCTCTAACACAGTATCCATTCCTCTAGTATAGTAGAGAATTTCATCCAATATTCCTCCAGGTGTTGAGACTATAGTGGTTCCAAAGAATAAAGTCCTATCTTTAATAAATATAGCTATTGGAGTTAAATAAGAGGTTATTTTTCCAAGATCTGGAAGATATTGAGGATATTGAGCTTTTACAATACTTCTATCATAAGGAGCCAGTGGAGTTTTTAATGCTTGAGAATGATACTCTGGTTTAGGATAGAGTTGATTATTATCTTTATATATAGGCCAAAATAATCCAAAAATAAAAACAATTGCCAAAGTTATGGCAAATAATCTTGGAACAAGTTCTGGTTTTGATAAGTAATTCCAAATTTTTCCAATCATTTTTTACCCTCCAATTTAATAATAGTTCTAACAAGAACATATGTTAGAGGAGCATTTATTGCTATGTAAGTCATTAATGCTAAAGTTTCATCAAAACTTAGAAATATTAACATAACTCCAACAGCTGAAACCTCTATATTCAATAACCTAATCATTATATTATCTACCTTAGGACCAAATAATGCCCCAATACATCCAATTAACAATAAAATTAACCCAACATATAAAGAAATCATAATCTAACCTTTTTTTAGTTCTAAATATTTTATGTATCCTAATAAGATAATAATATTGGATATTGGGCTACAAATAGCCATTAAAATTGCTACATCTAAATAATAGTAATAGGCAATAAATCCAATAATTCCTGTTTCCATTAAGGACAACATTATTAATTTATTTATAACATTTGTATGAAGTATTACTCCAATTCCTCCAAGAATACAACAGAGGACAGATACTAACAAAATTATCTACATTCTAACCCTCTAATTCATATATCTTTTCTAAACTACTTGCTATAGCATTTGATGTTATTGTTGAAAAGATAAAATAAACAATTGCTAATATCCCCCCAGCAGGATATTTTACATATAAAGCAATTAAGGCTGAAAAGGCAAAATTTAAACAGCATAAATAAACCAACTTTCTTGCCCTACTCCTCTCTAAAAAAATTCTTATAATCATTAATACTGCAATCCCTCCAAGAATTTCATTTATCATAACAACCTCCTGTATATTTCTCCTAAAAGTTTAGAGGCATATCTATGTTCAAACCCTTGAATTGTAAATATTGCTAAAACCATCCCAACAATAAAGTACTTTGGGGATATAAAAGGTGATAAAAGATAAATAATTAAGGTTATTGATAATGCTCCTAAAGTTCCTGCATATCCTGGGTCAGCACATAACCTATTCCCTATCCAAACAAAAAAACTTGCTAATATTCCTCCATCAACTCCCATTAAATAATACATAATTGAAGCTAATAGAGTTCCAGCAGAAGCATCTGGAGAACAAACAATATTTCCCATAAAGTAACCTCCATTTAAATCTCCACCAATTTTTTTTATTTTTTCACCTATAACTTTAGCCCCTCTAACCCCTGGTTTTTCTGGTAAGCCAAAAAATGTATCAATAATAACAAAATTTAACCAACAAATAACCCAACATATAAGAATATTTAATATTTCCATATTTTACTCCCCAAAAATTCTATTTGAATAATATGAAAATAATCCTCCTAAAATTCCTGAAAAAATAGCAATTTCAATTCCATTAAAAAATAAATATTTAAATATTATATAAATTCCAGCTCCTAAAATAGGTGTTGGAAAAATAACTGTTGATTCAAATGAATATTTTGATTTTGGATATAAGGGTAATCTTAAAAAAAATGCTACAATCATAGAAACAAGAGAGGATATAACAAACATCATCATTATAGCTCACCAACAATGGATAATTAAACAATCATTATTATTATAGTTGTATATAGGAGGTACTTCATCTTTTGGAAATGCTTGAATTATTATTTTTTTATTATATTTTTCCATGAATTTTTTTTCTAATCTTCTAATATCTGAACAATCTAAAACAATATTAACATCTTTCTCATCAAAATATTTACCATAGCCAATAATTTTTCCTCTTGAAATCTCTATATTTTTTAATTCAATTACTTTTATTCTATTTGTTAATTCATCTATTAATGATTTCTTAGTCAATAGAATATATTTTTTCTCTCCAAGATACCTTATATATTTTTTATTATTGTTCTTAATAATATCATAAATAAATTCAATTAGGGAATCCTCAAATTTTAATAATGATAGGGTATCTAAAAGCTTATAAATATCCTTATCTCTTTCATAATAACATTTTAATAAACCGTAAGTTATTGCTGCTGCAATTAACTTTGTAGGTTTTCTTTTGTTTTTTTCTAACATACTTAAATGAGATTGACTAATACCACTCTCTTTAGCTAATTTTAACTGGGTAATTCTTAACTTTTCTCTAAAAACTTGAATATACCTTGGATTTAACAATATTGCTCTTTCAATTATCTCCAATTTATCATACATCTTTATCCCTATAGAATAAAAATATTACAGTGAGATATATTTAAAGTTTATTATTTTTTAATATTATATTTATACCTTTTTATATTTGGATAACATTTATCACGCTAAAAACTTTTTATTTTTAGTTTAGAGGAATTTAATCGGTTATTTTTCGATTTTAAGGATTTTTATCAATTTTCTAAGGGTCGCGTATTTTAATTATTTTAAATATTTGGATGTAATGAATTATCGAGATTTTTAAAAGATTTTAGCT
>JAJRSC010000029.1 GCA_024278985.1 archaeon | reverse complement strand
CTTTTATATAGTTCAGCAACTGCAAGAGTTAGATGGTCTAAGTTGAATAAATCATAATGGTCAAAACCTTCCTCTGTTTTTACATAATTATATGGTTTCATAATATCATGGAGTAAAGCTCCAGCTATCACATAGTCCTTATTTATTTTTACCCCATAAACATCTTCAAAAACATTAGCCATTTTCATTGCTAACTTTGTAACTGCTACAGTATGCTCAATTAGTCCTCCTCTATATCTATGATGCCAGTTTATACTTGCAGGTGATTCTTCTAAACTAACACCAGTTTCTTTAATTTCTGGATGTGTAGCTTTAGGATTTTTTATAAAATTAATAACCTTCTCTCTAAGATTTTCATCTCTAATTTCTTTAGCTAACTCTATTAATTTCTCTATACCCATAAAATAAGCACCTCAAAAAAGAAATAATTTTAAATATATAACTAAAGTATAAAAAAGATTAAAAAAGAAATTATTTTTTCAAGGCTAATTTAATATCTTCAACTTTAACTGTTTTTCTTTTTGCATGTTTTGCTAATTCAACTGCTTCTTTTGCTATTTCTAAAGCTATCTCTTCAATTGCTTCTGCTAAATATTCTGCTGCTGCTCTGATAACTCTCTCAGCACCTGCCTTTTTAAGGATTCTTTCAAATGGAGCAACTGGGAGCTCTGCCATCCTTTCACCTCTAAAATTTACTAATTATTTTTTATTTTTCCAAATATTATTTATACTTTTCGGTTTATTGAGTAATTTTTGGTCTTATCTTCAAAAATTTAGTTATGGATGAACTCCATAATTTGTTAAACCTAATGTTTCATCATATCCAAACATAATATTCATATTTTGAATTGCTTGGCCACTTGCTCCTTTTACTAAGTTGTCAATTGCTGAAATAATAACTAATCTATCATCCCCAATTTCAAAACCAATATCACAGAAATTTGTTCCTCTTACATAGGTTAATTTTGGAATATCTATAAATCTAATAAATACCTCATTTTTATAAAAGTCCATATATATTTTTTCAATTTCTTCCTTAGAAATGTTTTCTTCTAAAAATGTGTGGCATGTTGTTAAAATTCCCCTTGTTATTGGAGCTAAATGAGGAGTAAAATATATTTTTACATCTCCTAACTTTTTAAGCTCTTTTTCTATCTCTGGCTGATGCCTGTGTGTTGTTATTTTATATGGGGTTATATTTTCATTTACATTTGGAAAATGAGTAGTTTCTGTTGGATTTGCTCCTGCTCCACTTACTCCTGTTTTAGAATCTATAATTATTTTTTTGTCTATTAAATTCTTTTTAACTGCTGGAGCTAAGGCTAATATTGCCCCTGTAGGGAAACATCCAGGATTAGCTACCAAATCTGCTTTTTTTATGTTTTTTCTGTTTAATTCTGGGAGACCATAGGTAATATTTACATCTGGTAATCCAACATGCTTTATTTTATAATATTTCTCATAAATTTCTAAATCTTCAAATCTATAGTCTCCACTCAAGTCTATAACTTTAATTCCTCTCTCTAAAAATTTGGGAACTATGTTCATAGATGTTCCATGTGGGGTAGCTGTAAAAACTAAATCAACATCACCAACATCCTCACTAAAATATAAATTTTCATATTTTCTAACTCCTTTTAAAGATGGATGAACTTTAAATAAATGTTTTCCTTTTTCTCTTCTTGAAGTAATATATTTAACCTCCACTTCTGGATGATTTGCCAACAATCTTAAAAGTTCTAAGCCAGTATATCCTGTAGCTCCTACAATTCCAACATCCATTTAAATCACCTTGGATAAAAATAAAGCTGATGCCCTACCCAAATATATCATAATTAAACAACCTATAACATTTAAAATAATATTTAAAATAGCATTAAGATATTGAGAATATTCTATAAATTCAAATGTTTCAAATGAAAATGTGGAAAATGTTGTTAATGCTCCACAAAATCCAGCAATTACAAAATATTTATATTCTGAAGGAATTGGAAAATATTCAGAAATATATATAGAAAATCCTAAAATAAAACTACCAATTAAATTAACTATTAAAGACCTATAGGGAAATTTAAAGAAAAGACTTGAAAGATAAAATCTTAATACAGCCCCTAAAAATCCACCCAGACCAACAAAAATAATATTTTTCATATTTACCCCTCAAAATATAAAGACATGTTTTTTCTCATTCTTGGAATTAATGCCATTATTACACTTTCTCTACATAAATCTTTCCTTGTTATATTTTCATCAGTTAAATATCCTATAAAACCTGATTTTTTTCCAATATCTTTAATATTTGAAAGTTCTTCAGCTATTTTTCCTCCTTCTTCTCCTAATAAAATTCTTTTAACTGCTATTTTTGGATACTCAAAACCTTGAGATAGCCCTATAGTTATATCTTTTCCATCATACACTACTGCAATATGGACATCTAAATATTTATTTCCTACTTTAATCATTCCTGCCTCAATACCAACTGAATAGATACAACTTATTTTTTTATATGCTTCTTTTGCTCTATTTAATGCTCCTTTAAATGTTTCTTCTAATCCAACAGGATGGGATGATACTTTACTATCTACATCTACACCTAAAACATCATAAAATCCTAAAACTTTTTCAAATGCTTCTCTTGTACCTTCAATTTTAACAGGATTTGTTGAACCAACTGCAACAATTAGGTTTTTATGTCTTGACATTGCAGATTTTTTGGCTTTTTCTAAACATTCCTTACTGTCACATATAACTTTTCCAAAAAGATATGCTTTTCCTTCTTTTCCACAAAATTCACATTTCATAATTTTTCCCTGCATATCCATAAATAAAGTTATTTAAATTAGATAATTTAGATAATGCATAAAATCCTGTACAATGTAAAGGACTAAACCAAAAACTTTGCTTAGATAAGTAATTATAAACATAATCTATATACTTATCTGTGGAATTAATTAAATGAAATCCTCCAATAACTCCTTTAATATTTTTATTTAAATCTTTACATGTTTCAATAATATTAACTATCCCAGAATGGGAACATCCTACAAATAAATATTCTTTGTAATATAAAGAAATCTCATCTTTAACAATGTCAAGATTATTATTTTCATCTCTAAAATCATCTATTTCATAAAAATGTTTTCTATCACTCTTAAAAACAATAATATCCTTAGATATCTTATATTCATCTTCAATAAAAATAGCATCTTTTAAGAGATTTTTTACTTCTTTATCTATACCAATGTATCTATTTTTATAGTACCTATTTATTAATGCATCTTTATGTACTATTATATTATCAGCAAGTTCTTTAATATATTTTAATCCGTTACAGTGATCATAATGACCATGAGATAAAACAACATAATCAAAAGTTTCCAGTTCATCTAATAATTTTAAGTTTTTTAAAATAATTTTGCTCTTCCCAGTATCAAATAGTATTCTCTTCCCATTATCTACTAAAATAGATAAACCATGTTCAGCATAAAGAGAGGTATAAGTATGGTTATCAACTACTACTCTAATCATAGTATCTCCTTATTATTAAATATTATATAACAATAAAATACCAAACATAAATACTAAATATTAATCAAAATCAATAAAATATTTTCTAAATATCTCAACAGTATCTTTAGTACCTAACACATATATTATATCTCCTGGCTTTAATACAAACTCAGGGTATGGGTTAATAAACATTTTATCATTTCTTTTAACCCCTATAATTGTTACTCCTGACCTCCTTCTAATATCTAAATTTTTAATGGTTTTATTTGCCATTATTGAATTTTCTTTAATTTTAAATTTTTCAACTACTATATCCTCTCCATATTCATTTTTTGCAATATTTAAAAAAGACCTTAAAAAGTCTAAAATACTGGTTTTTGTTGATATTAATGCCATTCTTAAGCCTCCTAATAAATAAGGAGATACTACTTTATTAGCCCCAGCAATTTTTAATTTTTTTATTGTCTCCTTTTCATTTGCCTTAGCAATTATCATAATAGATGGATTTAATTCTCTTGCAGTTAAAACTAAGAATACATTGTCTGAATCTGTTGGTAGTGTTGCTAATAAACATTTTGCTTTTTCTATTTGAGCCTTCTTTAGAATATCTTCCTTTTTAGCATCTCCAACAACATATAAAAATTTATCAGGATATTTTTCAAATTCTTCTTTTAATAAACATTCATTCATATCTACTGCCACAAATTTAATCCCTTCCTCTAAAAATTTTTTACCTATGACTTTTCCCATCTTTCCATATCCACAAATAATATAATGGTCTTTTAAATTTTTTAACCTATCTTCCATTTTTTTCATCCTAATCAACTCACTAAATTGCCCTTCCACAATAAACTCAGCAATTAAAGAAAAAAGATACATTATTATTCCAACACCAATAAATAAATAGAGAATTGTTATTGTTCTTCCCAAAAAAGTTTTTGGTGTAAAATCACCATAACCTGTGGTAGTTATAGTTATAACACTAAAATATAATGCTGTAAAAAAGTCTACATGTTCTATAATTGATATTGCATAAGCATATGAAATAATTAAAATAAATGCAAATAACAAAGTTACAACTATCTTTTTTACAGTGTCTATAAAGGTCACCAAATTATTATTTATCTATTTTGAACCTTTATAAAGTTTATATCTGTTGGATACTCTCCTGTTAGGCAGGCTAAACATAAGTCTTTCCTACCTATTGCCTTTAAAAGTCCTTCAATTGATATATATCCTAAGGATTCAACTCCTATAATTTTAGCAATTTCCATAATACATTTTTTATGTGCAATTAGCTCCTCCTTAGTAGCCATATCAATACCATAATAACATGGAGATATTATTTTTGGACATCCAACTCTTAAATGAACTTCTTTAGCTCCAACTTTCTTAACCATATTTACTATTCTTTTTGATGTAGTTCCTCTTACTATACTATCATCTACTAAAACTACTCTTTTATTCTCTAACAAACTCCTAACAGGAGATAGTTTTAATCTAACAGCTAATTCTCTCTCATTTTGAGATGGTAAAATAAAAGTTCTTCCTGTATATTTATTCTTTATTAGTGCTTCATAATAGGGTATTTTTGACTCCTCTGAGTATCCAATAGCAAAGGCATTTCCTGAGTCAGGAATTGGGGATATAATATCTGCTTCTACAGGGTGCTCTTTAGCTAATCTTCTCCCTACTTCTTTCCTAACTTTATATACACTAATTCCATCTATTGTAGAATCTGGACGGGCAAAGTAAATATACTCAAACATACAGGTAGATACTTTATTTTTCTTTTTAAAAGTATAACTCTCCATTCCATCATTATTTATAACTACTATTTCCCCTGGTTTAACATCCCTTAAAAAGGAAACATCTAAGGTTGTTAAAGCACAGTCTTCTGAAGAAATATAAATATTTTCCCCATCCTCTCCAATACACAATGGTTTAAATCCATGTTCATCTCTAACAGCTATTAAACAATCTTCAAACAAAATTAATAATGAATATGCTCCAACTAACTTATTTAATACATTTTTAATAGCTTCAATCCTATCATTTGTTTTTATAATCTCTCTAATTAAGAGTTGGGCTATGATTTCTGAATCTGTTGTTGAGGTAAATATATGACCCTTCTTTTCTAACTCTAACCTTAACTCTTCAGAGTTTAATATATCTCCATTATGGGCTATTGCTATCTGTCCAAGAGAACTTTTAACAACAAATGGCTGGCAATTTTCAACAGATTTTATTCCTGTTGTTGAATATCTAACATGACCAATTCCAATATACCCAAATAAATTTTGTAAAATATCTTTTTTAAAAACTTCTGTGACTAATCCAATGTTTTTATAGAAGTTTATACCTTTCCCATCACTTACTGCAATTCCTGCACCTTCTTGACCCCTGTGTTGTAAAGCAAATAATCCATAATATATTTTTTTTGTGACATTTTCTTTTTCATAGGAATATATCCCAAAAATTCCACACATTCCTATCACTTTAAAACTATTAATTTATCTTTATATTTTACTATAGAGCAATCTTTATACTCCTTACCATCAATATCTAACTTATTATAAACCTTTCCAATAATATAACTCTCTATATTGTATTTTTTGGCAATATCCATTATTTTAGGGGCATCTTTTTCATCAACAATAACACAAAAACCTATTCCCATATTAAAGGTTCTAAACATTTCATCATCTGGAACATTTCCTAATCTTTGAATTTCTTTAAATATTGGTAATGGCTCTGGAAAATTATCAATATAATAAACCATATTTTTTAATCTTCTTAATTTTCTAAAACTTCCTCCTGTTATATGAGCTAATCCTTTAACATTAACATTTTTAATCATCTCTAAAACAGGTTTAACATAAATTCTCGTTGGAGTTAAAAGCTCTTCTTTAACAGTTTTACCATATGATAACTTATCCTCTAACTTTAATTTTGCTATGTCAAAAAAAACTTTTCTTGCTAAACTTAACCCATTACTATGTATTCCTGAACTTCTTAAACCAACTATAACATCTCCTTCTTCTATTTTTTCTCCAGTTATTACTTCATCTTTTTTTACTATTGCTAAAACAGTTCCAGCTAGGTCTATCCCTTTAATCATATCTGGCAATGTGGCAGTTTCCCCACCAAGAATATTTATATTTGCTTCCTCAGCCCCTTTATTTAAACCATAACCTATCTGTTTTGCTATTTCTTCTGTTATATATCCAACAGCTAAATAATCAACTAATGCAATAGGTTCTGCTCCAATACATATAGCATCATTAACATTCATAGCAATCATATCAATAGCAACAGTGTCAAATTTATTAGCCATCTCAGCAACAATCATTTTACTACCTACCCCATCAGTAGATAAAACTAAATAGTAATCTCCAAATTCAACAGCTCCAGCATAATGACCTAAAAAACTTGGTTTATAGTCATTTCTTTTAAATTTTATTTGGGAAATTAGTGATTTAATAATTTTATCTTCCTTTTCTATATCTACTCCAGCATCTTTATATGTCACCATATTCTACCCTCTTTTTTTGATCAGTAGAAATTATTTAAAATAAGTTGTTTTAATGTAAAAAATTTAAAATTAATACTCTCTATTTATTATAAGTATAAAAATAAAATAAATATTTATTACATAATAATTTTCTAATATTCATATAATTTTCTAAAAGCTCTCTTAATAATTCCTTCAGCACTTTTTTCTCCTAACATTTTTTTAAGTTCTTTTATTAATTTTTGTGATGAAACAGGTGTAGTTTCATTTATTTTTGCATTTTTATATAGTTCCTCTTCAATGTTTAAGTTATTCAAAATATTTAATGCTAATTTTAAATTTTTTTGTTCTTTTAATAAAAACATTGATTCAGCACTTTTTATTACTAAATCTCTATCTATAACCTTTAATAATCCCTCAACTCCTGAAGTTTCAATAATTGCTGACAATGTTTCCAAACTTGCAATTATTTGTCTCTCTATCATTCTCTTAGGAGCATTAATAACTCTTCTTCCAACAGTATAGTAACTTAATATTCCTACAAGAGCCATAGAAGTAACTAAAACACCCATATCTGCAATAGGAGAAACAAGTTCTGCAGGAACTATATATGCCTTTTTTTTACAACTTTCAGCAAGTTCTACCAACTTATTTACCTGTTCTTCTGTGGCTAATTCAGTATTATTTAAAGTTTTATGTGTAATAACATAATGTTTATGTTTTAAAGTTCCTGGAACTCCTGCTGGATGAAATGAAGATATTCCCACATCTTTTCTATCAAATCTTAAAATTTTTTCTAAATTATAATATAGAATCCTTGGGGATATAGTACATGTATTACAAATAACAGAATCTTTTGGAACATATTTGATAATATTATTGGCAATATTAATTGTTAATTTTCCAAAAGGGGTAAATAATATATGTATTTCTCCATGTTTAGCCCCTTCAATATCATCATCAACAACTTTAACTCCAGAATTTTCAACTTTTTTCCATAAATCATCATCCATAACATTTCTATTTGGTTCAGCTAATACTACATCATGCCCTGCACTTGCTAATTCCATTGCTATTCTTGCTCCACCAAATGGAGGTTCTCCTCCAAATTTTTTATGTAATTTTAGTTTTTTAACATATAACTCTTGATTTCCAGCCCCATAAACAGATACTTTCATATTATCACTTATTATAGTTTAGCAATTTAAAACAATCCATTATTAATTATAGAGCGAAAATTTTATATACTTTATCTAATATATTTAATATATGCTCTTTTAGGAGCAGGGGTAGCCAAGCCCGGCTAAGGCGCTGGACTTGAGATCCAGTGGGGCTTCGCCCCGCCTGGGTTCAAATCCCAGCCCCTGCGCCATTTAACTTGTGGGCTGGTAGCTCAGCCTGGGAGAGCGCCGCATTGGCTGTGCGGAGGCCCCGGGTTCAAATCCCGGCCAGTCCACCAATTTTTTCAACTTTTTTAACGACTTCTAAACTGTCTCTACCAAATACTCTAATCATTGGTTCTTTACCTATATCTCCAGTATCATATATTATATCTATTGGTCTTTTTTTGTCTTTTAATGCCTCTTTAACACCCCAAACCATTGTTGAGCCATCTTTAGGTTCTTTTTTTCTGTCAAAATAAGAAACATTAAAATGTTCTTCAATGATATTAATAATTTTATCATCATATTTTATATTCATACATGCCCTTATCTCAGGAAATAGTTTATTTGCAGTTAATAATAATCTTGTTATATGGCTATTAATTCCAAATTCAAACTCTCCAACAACATAAAAACTATTTTCTTTTTTATTTTTTATTATTCTTCCTGTTAATGTACAAACATCTTTATATCCTTCAGGTAGAAATAAACATTCGGCTATATTACTACCAACCTCTGGGATTAGCTTAAAATTAATTTTCTTTAAATATTCAATAGCCTCTAATAAATTATATTTAACTTTTTTTCTATTGATATATTTAGGGTTTGAGTTATATCCAAACTTAGTTTTTTCAGCATAAACAATAGATGATAATGTTAATCTTTTAGCTTCTTTTATAGCTAATTCTAAATCATAACCTAAAGATAAGAATGAAGTTATTGCTGTTGAATAGACACATCCAGTTCCATGGACTTCTCTATCTATTTTTTTACCTTTAAAAACTTTTAAAATTTTATTATTTTTTATTAGTACATCATCTATTCCAGTTTTTAAAATATATCCATCAAAATCATCATTAAGATATTTTTTTAAAATATTGTACTCCCCATTATTTGGAGTAATTAAAAAACTATTTTTAATTAGATTTAAATAACTATCAGATATTTCTATTAATTTATAGTTTGTTGATGAGTATAAAACAGGGTCCAATATTATTTTTAAATCATAATTTTTAATATATTTTAAAAGAATTTTAGAACATTCTTCAGAAATAACTCCAATTTTAACATATTTTATGTCAAATTCTTCAAAGACTGATTTTAACTGTTCTTTTATATTCTCCTCTGAAAGAGGATAATTATTATATACTCTTAAATTGTTTTGGGGAATAATAGAACTAATAACTACTTTAGGGTTTATATTTAGTTCCTTACATACTTTTACATCTGCTACAATTCCAGCCCCTCCACTTGGGTCAAAACCTGCAACTATTAATATAGACATTAAGTCACCAAATCATATATTTTAATAGAAAACCTTTTCATTTGTTTTAATAAATATTTCTCCCAACCCTTCACCAATTCCATATCCTAAATAGTATAGCCCCTTATATAATATCCCAAACAATCCATAACCTTCATTTAATCCATATTCTTCAATTTTTGGATTTGTTACATTTGCAAGAGTTTCTAACTTTTTTAAAGCATCTTCTTCAGTCCCTACAGCATCAACTAATCCAACTTTTTTAGCATCTTCTCCAGTGTATATTTTACCATCTGCTATTTTTAGAGTATAGTTTATAGATAAATGTCTATTTTCAGCAACCCATTCGACAAAATATAAATATGTTTCATTTATTATATGCTCTAAATATTTCTTTTCTTCTGGAGTTAGAGGTCTGTATGGAGAACCAATATCTTTATATTTTCCAGCTTTTATTGTTGTAACATTTATCCCTAACTTCTCCATTAATTTATAATAATGAACTATATCCATTCTAACTCCAATACTTCCAACTATTGCATGTCTTTCAGCAACTATATATTCAGATGGAGCAATTGCCATATATGCTCCTGATGCTCCAATAGTTTCTATATATGCAACTACTGGCTTTTTTTCTGAAAGTTCTTTAATTTTTCTTGCAAGTTTTTCACTTGCAATAACTTCTCCTCCTGGAGAATCAACAATTATTAAAACTCCCTTAACAGAGTTATCTTTTTCTAATTTATCAAATAAATTTATATAATATCTGGCATCTCTTTTTTCTGTTGGAAATAATCCTGTATCTTCAGAGTAATCAAAATATATTGGACCACAAAGATATACTTTAGCAATTTTTGGCTGACCAAAATCAAAACCAGTAGCAGCTAAAGCTAACAATCCAACTATTCCAACAGCAATAATAAATCCAATTAAAATAATAATATAAATTTTTTTCATAGTATATCACATTATTTTTTCTTCTCAATTTCTTTTTTAAATCTTTCAAATAATTTAACAATTTTTTCATCTTTTTTAACTTTTTTTGGTTTTTTTGATAAATATCTTTTCCATCCTTCTCTTGGTCTAAATAGTGTAATAACATGACCTATAACACTAACAACTTCAGAATCTGTTTCTTTTGCTAACTTTTCAGCAATTTTATTTTTATCTTCATACATTAATGCTGTTTTTCTTAATTTAACTTTTATTAATCCTCTTGCTTTTAATTGCCTATCCACTTCTTTAACTACTTTATCACTTCCTTCTTTTCCAACCCAAACAACTGGCTCCAAATGATGAGCTTTAGCTCTTAAAATTTTTTTCATTTTTCCAGTTAATCTCATAATATTATCACCTCACTTCTAAATTTCTTTTATATTTTATTTTAATTTTATTGTCAATTTTTATATTATAAACTTAAATATAGTAATTTATTTATATACTGTAAAATGTCTTTTTAAAAGTTTTAAATTTTTGTAACTTTTTTATTTCTAAAATAAAGTTTAAATTATGCTCAATTCTTATTTTTATTAGATAAAAATTTTTACTTTGCTCTGAGAATATTGTTAAAACTTTTTCTTATCGTAAGGTATATATATGGGTTTTTGGGTATAATATTAGTGTCAAATAAGAAATAAAAAAATTAGGTGAAAAGATATGGCAATGAGTTTAAAGAAAATCGGAAGTTTAATGATAGGAGGAGCAATGGTAGCAACAGCTTTAGCATCAGGAGTTTCAGCAGTTGAAAAAATCGGTTTCACAGACTACAAAGAATTAAAAGATGAATTAGTTAAAGATGGACAACCAAACTGTTACGTTGTTGTTGGTGCTAACGTCCCTTCAACTATGGATGTCGTTTCAGCTGCTGACATCGCTGCAAAAATAGGATCCTTATGTTATAAAGAAAGTGAGCTTACTACAGGAAGTGCAGATTTAAAAGTTCATGTCTCAGCAGATGCTAGTAAAGTAGAATTTAATACATCAGCAAATAATACATTCTATTATGCAGTATCTCCAGACGATGGAGATTACCCAATTTCTACAATTGTATATGGTAGTACTACATATAATACTACTAATACTTATGGGGTAACTAGAACATTATCAACATTAGTTAAAATTGATGATGTAGACTTAAAAAGTACAACATACGAAAATGATGACGATGGAATTGAGTTAGGATTTTATGTATTAAAAAATGAAAGTTATGAACTTGGAGTTGATTTAGTAGGATATGCATCAGTAATAACCAAAGATGGAGCTTTAGATACATCTGATACAGCATTAATTCCAGGATTAGAAATACCTTTCTTAGGTCAGCCATATATAATTGTTAAATTGGATACTGATAATGATGATATATTATTAGGTAAATTAGTATATAATGGAGTCTTAAGTGAAGGAGAATCATACGATTTAGGAAATGGATATGAAGCTAAAATAAAAGCCGTATTAGAACCTACATCTGGCGGTACAGCAAAAGTAGATGTTCAAATCTTAAAAGATGGTAAAGTTATTGCTGAAAAATTTGATACTGTAAGTAATACAGATCCGTTAGTAGTTGTTGGAAACTCAGTTGGTGTAGTTGTAGTAAATGCATATAAAAATGTAGCACAGACTACAGGATATGCTGATGTATATTTAGTAAACAATATAAAAACATTACATTTAGGAGACAAGTATGAAGGAGATTATAAAATATATGCAGTAGTTCAAAGTAGTCCAGATGAAATAAAAATTTCAAAAGATACTGATATTCAAAGTACTACTTATGATGGATATAAAGTATATAAAACTGGTGATGGAATAATTTGTGGTATTGCATTAGTAGACGATACTGATCCAACAAATGATGACAATAAACTTGGTAGTAAAGGAGATACATTCTCAGCAGTAGATGATTACTTTAAATTTAAAGTAGATGATAAAATTGGTACAGATACTTATAAAGTCTATGTATATTCTGATGTAACAAAAGATGCAAAAGTAGATGTTGGTCAAACAGTTTCAGTATTAAACGCAGATATAACCTTAAATAAAATCTGTGCCGAATCTATTACCCCAGTCACATTAACAGCACCAATCGCTAAGTTAGATACCGAAATAGGTAGTTTAGATAAAGCAGATAAAAACTTAGTCTTAGTAGGAGGTCCAGTAGCGAATAAATTAACAAAAGAGTTAGTTGATATGGGTAAATTACAATTAAACAATACAAGTCCTGCAACAATCGCATTAATAAAAGGAGTTGCTAATGGACACGATGTTATAGTTGTAGCTGGTGGAGATAGAGAAAAAACAAGAGAAGCCGCTTTAGCGTTAATTAAAAACTTATAATTCCTTTTAACTTTTTTATTTTTTTATTTTAACTATATTTAAACATTTAAATATATTGGTGAAATTGTATGAGAAAGTTGTTAATTTTTTTAGTTGGGATTTTAATAATGGTTTCTGGTTGTATAAACAATCAAGAATATAATAAAGAAAACAATAAAGTTGTTTTACATTATCAAAATAATGTAAATGTTGAAAAAGTTTTAAAAATGTCAGAAAATTTTAAAGAGTTTGGATATACTCAAATAAATAGTATTAAAAATCCAATGATTTTAAATAGTATTTTATCCCCTGTATATAAAATGGGAATTAATCAGAGTAATATAGATTATGTAATATCTTTTAAAGATAACAAAATCTATGTTATAATATATTCAGTTAATAAAGATATCATTTTTAATATGCCTAAAGTAGATAACTACAAAGGTGTAGATATATATTCCAACAATGGGACATATTTAACAGTATATAATGGATATCTTATCATATCAAATAACTTGGAAGGAATTAAAAAAGCAATAGATTCCTTTAATAACACTAAGTTAGATTCACTAAGAAAAAAATTATTAAAATATTCAGATAATTGGTATCAAATGTTTAATGGATATGTTGATGAAAGAGAACTTAACATAAGTAATAAAACTATAAAAGTTTTAGCATTTCTTAATGGTGTTAATATATCTAAAAATCTTTATAGTAAAAGCATTATAATATTCAATAACAAAAGTATAGCGAGATATGCTTATAACTATACTTTATTAAAACTAAAAAATTCAACTGTTGCAAATTATACCAAAATAGAATTATATAATGACACAATGGTAATAATTACAAATATCCCAATATCATCTAAATCTTAATAATTTTTTTATTTTATCTAAAAAACTCTCTTTTTTTTCAATATTAATATTTTTAACAGGAATATCTATAGGAACTCCTGATATTATTGATGCCAATTTTAAATATGCTATTGAAGCAGGAGAATTATTTTTATATTCTAAAACAGTCATCTTTTTTAAAGCTGCATGTCTAATATTTTCATCTTCAGGAATTTCAACCAATACCTTACCCTTAATTAAAAATTCAATTTCATCCTTCCTTAATTCTCCAAAATCTCTTCCAACTCTATTTAAAACAACTCCTAATAAAGGGGTTCCTGCCATTTCTGCAGATTCTTTTAATCTTACAGCATCAACAATTGAAAACATTTCAGGAGTAACTACTAAGAGAAGTTTATCAGCCACAGCTAAGTGTGTAGCCATCTCTCTATTTAACCCTGCTGGAGCATCTATAATAACATAATCAAAATTATCAGCAACTTCATTTATAATATCAGGAAATAAATCAATATCTGACTTTTTATAACCATCCAAAGATAAACTTGTTGGTAAAACATAAACTCCTGTTTTATGTTTATAAATTGCATCAAAAACATTATTACATTCTCCAGATAATACTTCATGTAAGGATGGCTTTTTTTTATCCATATTAAATAAAATTCCTAAATTAGCCATAGATATGTCTCCATCTATGACTAAAACCTTTTTATTTAATTTTGCCAATGCCACAGCTAAGGATGCTGTTGTCGTGGTTTTTCCAACACCACCCTTTCCTGAAGCAATAGTTATTATCATATTTTATTCCTAAAAATAATTTTATTTTAAGCTATTAGCTATAACTTCAGCAACAGAAACTTTACTAACTTCAGAGGAAAATGTATTTGTTCCAACAACTTCCTCAATTCCTGAGGAATATAATTTATTTAAAGCATCTCCTATTAAAACAGGATGAACACATGCAGCAATAATTTTTTTAGCTCCCTGCTCTTTCATCATCTTAGCAGCAGTTGCTACAGTTCCTCCAGTTGATATAATGTCATCTACAATTAATACATCTCTATCTTTAACATCTAAGTTTTTAGGGGCTATTTTTATCTCAGTTGGTGTTATTCTTGTTTTTTCTAAATAATCATATTCAGCATTTAAAACTTCTGCAGCAGATTTAGCAAATCTTAAAGCTCCTTGGTCAGGACCTAAAACAATAGGATTATCTAACTTATCCTTAACATATTCTGCCAATTTAGGAACTGCATCTAAGCTAATAAAGGGAACAGTAAAAAACTCTTTTATATGTTCTTCATGAGGGTTAATAGTTATTACTTTATCAAACAATTTAGAATATATTTTAGCCAAAATTCTTATACTTATTGCCTCTCCTGGATTAAATTTTTTATCCTGTCTTGCATAAGCTAAATATGGAGCCACTAAAATTATTTCCTCTACTGCTTCATCTTTTAAAGCATCATATAATAAAAAACTTTCAACTATAGCATCATTTTGATTTCTTTGTGTTGAAATAATAACTGCTTTATCATCGTTAATCTCATCTAACAATCTTACATATATTTCATTATCTGGAAATCTTTTAAATTCAACTCTAACATATTTTTCATTTAATAACTTAGCCACTTCATAGGCTAAATTTTGACTTTGGCTACCTGGAACTATAATCATACCAATCCCTCAAAAATTTTTAATTACAATTATAATAATAACCTTAAATATTATATATCTTTCTAATGTTTAGGGAAATTATGAGAGCATATCCTATAAGAACAAAATATATAAAGAAAGGGGAAAATCCAATACCTATAATTATTGAAGCTATAAAAAAAAGTAATATTAAGCTTGAAGATGGGGATTTTATAGTTTTAAGTGAAAAAATGATTTCTACAGTTGAGGGTAGATTGGTAGATGAAGAAAAATATAATCCCTCAATTTTAGCATATGTATCTTATTATTTATCAAAATATTTTTGGCCTTATTTTGGGAAATTAATAGGTGTTAAAGAAGAAAAATTAAAAAATTTAAAAAATCTTCCTAAAAGAGAAACTCTAAAACATAAGGAGGTTGTTATTAGAGAGGTAGGATTTATATATGCCTTAAAGCCTTATGCTGAGGGAGGGGTTGATTTAACAAATGTTCCAGGAACTTATGCATCCCTCTTACCAAAGAATCCATATATATGGGCTAAAAATTTAAGAGATGAGATAAGAAAAGTTTTTAATGTGGATGTTAATGTTATGGTTGCTGATACTGATGCAACATACAAAGTTTTAAATTTTTATGTTACAGCTCTTCCTTATGCTATTGAGGGAATACATTGCTTGGGAGTTTTTGGTTTTATATTGGGAAAAATTGCTGAAAAATTAAAATTAGGTGGATTTATTGGATGCACTCCATTAGCATTGGCTGGAGATGAAAAAGATATAAAAAAATTAATAAGAATAGCATTTATTAGTGATAGAGTTCATAAAACTATAAAAAATATGAATGAAGTTTATGAAAAATTTAACACATATATAATAACTGAGGAAATATTGGAAAAGTTGGAGCACACTCCTGTAGTGGTTGTTAAAGTTAAAGAAAAATTTAAAAAGGAGAATTAAATGTTTATAGCCTTTGAGGGAATAGATGGGTCAGGAAAAACTACTCAGTCAAAGTTATTAGCTAAAAAGTTAAACTATTTTTGGACTTATGAACCAACTGATGGTATTGTTGGAAACCTTATAAGACAAATTTTAAAAGGAAAGTATAAAGTAGACAGTAAAACATTAACTTTACTTTTTGCAGCAGATAGATTTGAACATAACAAGATAATTAGAAAAAATCTTAAAAGAGGAGTAGTTTGTGATAGATATATCTTTTCATCTTTAGCATATCAAGGTTTAGATGTTGATGAGGAATATATATTAAATATAAATAAAGGCATAATAATGCCAGATATAACTATTTTGTTAGTTGTAGATATTGATATTGCATTAAAAAGATTAAAAAGTAGTGATATCTTTGAAAAAAGAGATTTTTTAGAAAAAATCCAGAAAAAATATTTAGAACTATCTAAAAGATATAATTTTATTGTAATTGATACAACAGATAAGGATGTTTATGAAACACATAAAGAAATTTTAAAAAAGGTGAAGGCATGCTTATAGTTAAAAAAACTGAACACTTAGAGGGTAGAGTTAAATCACCCCCATCTAAATCATACACACATAGAGCAGTTATTGGGGCAAGTTTGGCAGAGGGAAAATCAATAATATATTCTCCACTTTGGGGAAAGGATTGTTTATCATCTGTCTATGGATGTAGAATGTTAGGAGCTAAAATTAATTTATCTCTAAAAAATGATTTATGGGAAGTTTTTGGAGGAGATTTAAAAACTCCTGAAAATATAATAAATGTTGGGAATAGTGGAACAACTTTAAGAATTTTAACTTCCATTTCTTCCCAAATACCTAAAGGTTTCTCTATTCTAACAGGAGATAGTTCTATAAGAAAAAGACCTATGCAACCATTGTTAGATGCATTAAAACAGTTAAATATAAATGCATTTTCCTCAAAACTTGATGGTACTGCTCCAATTATTGTAGAAAGTGGAAAGTTGAGGGGAAATTTAGTAAAAATAAGAGGAGATGTAAGCTCTCAATTTATAACCTCTTTATTAATGCTTCTACCATTTAATGATGAAGATACAACTTTAAAATTAACGACACCATTAAAATCAAAGCCTTATGTAGATATAACACTTGATATTCTTAAAAAATTTGATATTAATATAGAATATGAAGATAATTCTTTTATTGTATATGGAAATCAAAAATACAGACCAATAAATTATACAGTTGAAGGAGATTATTCTTCTGCTTCTTATATTATAGCGGCGGGGATTTTAATTAACTCAAAAATAGAAATATTAAATTTATATGCTGATTCTAAGCAGGGAGATAAAAGATTTATAGATTTAGTTAAAGAAATGGGGGCTGATATTAAAGTTAAAAAAGATAGAATAATAGTGGAAGGAGAATATAACTTAAATGGAATTGATATTGATGCTAAGGATATTCCTGATTTAGTTCCAACTTTAGCAGTATTAGGCTGTTTTGCTGAAGGAACAACTAGAATATATAATGCTGAGCATGTTAGATATAAAGAAAGTGATAGATTAAAAGCCTGTTATACAGAACTAAAAAAAATGGGTGCAGATATAGAAGAAAAAAAAGATGGATTAATTATTAGAGGTGTTAAAAAATTAAAAGGAGCTAAATTAAATACCTACCATGACCATAGGTTAGTTATGGCCTTTACAGTTGCAGGATTAAAAGCAGAAGGTGAGACAGTTATAGATGATGAAAGTTCTGTTAAAATATCTTTTCCTAATTTTGTAGAAGTAATGAAAAGTTTAGGGGCAAATATAACAGTTAATTAATTTTTAATCTTATTTTTTAATAATTTAACAACAAAATCCTTTTTTTCAATAGCTTTATCACATGCTTTTTTTATTTTTTCTTTCATCTCATCAATATTTTTAGGTTTTAGTTCATCAACAACTTTTTTAACTGGAGTATATGCAGACTCCCTAAACATTGGTTTTAAAGGAATTTTTTTATTATTATCTATTAGATAGCTTTCATTTCCTTTTTCAACATATCCAACTTCAATAACATCAATAACCTTTTTAATCTCTTCTGCAACATCTTCATTACATATAATCATTAATGAGCCTGTTGAAATCCCAAGAGGGTCTATATTTAATGTTTCTAACATTTTTAGAACTTTTTTATTTATAGTTTTATAAACTTTATCTTTATAAAAAACTAAAGAAACTCCTGCTGTTTTAGATATTTCATAAGCATCTCCTCTTAATCCTCCATTAGTTATATCTGTCATTGTATGAACTTTATCTATTAAATTTTCTCTAATTAATTTTTGACAATCTAAAATAAAATCTACATTTAATGTTTCATAAATAACATCAAAAAATCCATGGTATATGGCTGTTGTTGTTATAGTTCCTCCACCAGAGCCTACTGTCATTAATATTATATCTCCTTCTTTTGCCTCTCTTCTTGCTGTTGGTTTTCCATCTCTTATAACTCCTATTGCCCCAACTGCTGAAACCATCCTGTCTCCAATTACCATATCTCCTCCAATTCTTAAAGTACTACCTCCAATAAGTGGAATATTAACCATCTCAGAAACAGCACATATTCCAGCAGTAAAATCAAAAATCTTTCCTATATCTCCATCATCAGCTAAATGTATATCACTAATTAAAGCTACACCTTCAGCACCCATTACAAAAACATCCCTTAAAGCAGCTTTACTAACATGAAACCCTGCTAAAAAAGGAAATTCACTCAATCTTGAATGTGTTCCATCTATTGCTGAAACTATATATTTAGCATTATCTACTTTAACAACTCCTGCATCATCTTGTTCATCTGCAGAAACCTCTGCTTTAATATTTGTAGATTTTATTATCCTACCTATCTCTCTATGTACAAAAAAATCCCCTTCTCCTCTACTTCCAACTCCAAACTCACCCATTTTTACCTCTGATTTTGGATATTCCAAAAGATTTTTTAATGTTTTATCCTCAATCTCTTTATATTTTTCAGATATTTTAACTTCCTCTAAAATTGCATGAATAAATTTTTTAGCAAATTTTTCATCTACTTCCTTTATTTCAATAACTCTTTTAAATCCTTCCTCTATAATTTTTTTTTCAGGAATATTTTTTCTTAAACATAATCTTATGTATCCTTCTAAATCCATAAATATCACGAATTTAATTAGTTAGCCCTTGAATTGGGGCTGGAATTCTTCCACCTCTTTTAATAAACTTTTCAGGAGAATATTTATTTACTTTCATAACAACAGCTTTTCCTAGTAATCCACCATAATCTATCTCATCTCCTTCTTTAGCCCCAGGAATTGGAATAATTCTTACAGCAGTTGTTTTATTGTTAATAACCCCTATTGCCATCTCATCAGCTATAATAGCAGATATCGTATAATCAGGAGTATCTCCTGGAACTGCAACCATGTCAATACCAACAGAACATACGCAAGTCATTGCCTCCAATTTTTCTAAACTTAATGCACCTGCTTTTACAGCCTCAACCATTCCAGAATCTTCACTTACAGGAATAAATGCTCCACTTAAACCTCCAACATATGAGGTAGCCATAGCACCTCCTTTTTTGACAGCATCATTTAATAAAGCTAAGGCAGCAGTTGAACCATGTGTTCCACATTTTTCTAAACCCATTGCCTCTAAGATATTAGCAACACTGTCCCCTCTTGCAGGTGTTGGTGCTAAAGATAAATCAACAATCCCAAATTTAACCCCTAATTCTTTAGATACTTCTCTACCTATTAATTCTCCAATTCTTGTTATTTTAAAAGCTGTTTTTTTTATTTCATTTGACAATGTTCCTAAATCTGCATCATTTAATTTTTCAACTACTGCTCTGACAACTCCAGGTCCTGAGATACCTATATTTATTGCTTTATCTCCTTCTCCAACTCCATGAAAAGCTCCAGCCATAAAAGGATTATCTTCAGGAGCATTTGCAAAAACTACTAACTTAGCACAACCAATAGCATTTTCTGTTTTATAAGCAGTTTCTTTTATTATTTTACCCATTTTTTTAATAGCATTCATATTAATTCCAGTTTTTGTTGAAGCAACATTTACAGAAGAGCAAACTCTTTCAGTTTTTTCCATCATATAAGGAATTGAATCTATAACAGCCTTATCTGTTTCTGTTGCATCTTTATGAACTAAAGAAGTATAACCTCCTAAAAAATCAACACCAACCTTTTTAGCTGCTTTATCTAAAACTTTCCCTATCTCTACACATGCCTGAATTTTCTCTTTTTTAGATAAATCTTTTATTGCTCCTCCAATAATTAAAGATATTGGAGTTATAGCAATTCTTTTATTAACTATAGGAACTCCATACTTTTCTTCAACTTTTTTACAAACATTAACTAAATTCTCGGCAGAGCTGACTATCTTGTTGTATATATTCTCTTTTAGCTTATCTAAATCATCAGTAGAACAGTCAATTAATGAAATTCCTAAAGTTACAGTTCTTAAATCTAATTTTTCTAACTTTATCATTTTTATGGTTTCTATTATCTCCTCTGGCCTAGACATATGACTCTCACCAAAAATTAGATTTAATGATATTTTTTAATTTCATTGATAATAAAGTTTAGAGCATCCATTGCCTCATATCTATGAGCTGAGAAAATAGTAATCTCTGTTATTTGCTCACCAACTTTTAACTCTCCATAATTATGGAAAATAATAACTTCCAAAACCCCATATTTTTCTTTTGCTATATTGGAGAGATGTTTAATTTTATCAATTACTTTCTTATCAATAACTAACTTTGTTGTTGGTATTTTCTTACCTTCTTTTAAATTATATTCTCTTACATATCCAGATAATGTTAAGATACAACCATATTTACCTTTTAATTTTTCTTTAATTTCAGAAATCTTTTTTTTATACTCTTCATAATTCTTAAATATCATTATATCCATCTTTAAGAATCTTTATTTCTTTATCAATGTTAAAAGGATAGACTCCTTTTACATAAAAAATTTTTTCTTCATCTACTTTAACATATCCTAATAAAATAATCTCTTCTCCTAATAATTCCTTTTCAATTTCTTCAAAAGATTTTAAATAAATATTTTCTTTTTCATTTTTTAATATTTTTTCTACTTTTTTATCATATGCTTTACATAATATTGTATCTGTTCCATCATCTAATATAAAGGATATTGATAATCTATCAACCCCTTCAACTCCACACTCCTCACAAATATCTTCAACTCTTTTTTTACAACTTGGACAAATTTTAATTACTGGACCAGAAAGTATTTTTACAATAGTTCCTCTAATCTCTACAATTTCATTATCTTTTAAATCAGCTATAAATTTTCTTGGGAATATTTTTATATCTACTTTTTCTATTCTCCCAAATCTACCTAATGATAAATCAACAAAATTATCTCTAATTCTAGCATTTGCATGTAATATTCCTAAAGTATCCCCTTCTTTAATATCACTTTCAGCTAACTCATCCCATAAACTTAATTTTATTCTTCCAGTTTCATCTTCTAAAATAATATTTCTTACCTTCCTTATTTTATCATTTATAATGACTTCATTAACACCAAAGTCCTCAGTAACAACTCCTATAATATTAATATCTTCAATATATGGATTCTCTAATATTTCTCCAATTTTATAAAACTTTAATTTATAATCTGTCTCTCCTATCTTTTCTATTTCTGTTTCTTGGGTTGCTACTAAATTTATTCTTAAATTTCCTTCTTTGTCTATATATTTACTAATTCTTAAATTGTATATTCTTACTACATCTCCCTCTTTTAATCCTTCTAAAAGTGCCTTTTTAAACCCCCAAAATGATATTATAATATCATCACTACCATCATTTAAAATAATCTCTTGTAGGCTTCTTTTTTCTCCATCAATATTAATATATCTTTTTCCACCAATAACTTTTATAGTTCCTTCTACACTAACCAACTCATAACTTTCATAATCATCCAACTCACTAATTTTTATAATAGGAGCCTTTTTTATTTCACCTCTTTCTATAATTTCTACATTATTGGCAGTGCATTCTAAGGAATCTTTAAAATAGTAATTTCTTCTAATATATCCTCTAACTCTAACCTTATCCCCTACTTTTATATCTTTCTCAGCCAACTCATCCCATAAAACTACCCTTATACTACCAGTTTCATCTTCTAAAATAAAAGACCTAAATTTAACAGTTTTGTTATCTTTTTTTGTTTCTTTTGGTGGAAGGGAAGATTTAACAACACCTTCAATTGTAGCAGTAATTCCAGGTTCAAGTTCATTAATCTTATAAATTTCCTTAACTTCAGGAAGTTCCTTTTTTGTAGATTCTAAAATTCTTATTGATGTATCTTTTCCAGAAGATAATTCTATTTTATCTCTCCAAATTCTTGATTTTGCTTTTCTAATTTTTAAAATATCTCCTACTTTTATATCTTTTTCAGCTAACTCATCCCATAAGGTTATAACTATTTCCCCAGATTTATCTGCTATAACAACCTTCCTATATTTTCCTTCACTTCCATCTTTTCTCTTAAATGTTTTTATCTCAGAAACATCTTTAACAACTCCAATAATCTCAACATTTATTTGTCCTTCTCTAATATCTTTAATTAAGAATTCTCCAAGTTCATCATCAATATCTATATTATATTCATTAGCAATAATTCTTAAAATAGCCTCATCAGTTACAATTCCACCATACTCTTCTTTTTTTTCTTTTATTAGTTTATTAAGTTCCTCTTCACTGATATTTAATTTTTCCAAAATAATTTTTTTTATGTTTGACATATTATTCCCCCAAAAATAAAAAATAAGTATAAAATAATATTTAAGCTCTTTCAATTCTTATTTTTATATTATATTTTCTTCCATCAGGAGTTTTAATTTCCCAATCTTTTATATATTCTCCTTCAATATCCTCAAATGTTCCTCTAACTTCTCTCTCAATAATTTTTTCAAATCCATTTAAGTCAATTCCTTCAACCTTAACCTTTATTTTTTCTTCAATATCTAAATCTAAATCTTTTCTCATTGCCTGTATTCTTCTAATAACTTCTCTCATTAATCCCTCTTTTATTAAATCTTCTTCAATTTTAGCATTAATATATACTGTTCCTTTGCTAAATTCAACTCCAGAAATATTTTCAGGTAATTCAATTTTAACATCTATATAACTTGGTAAAATCTCATAACCCTCAATAATAGCCTTACCTTTCTCATTTAGTTCATTAATTAATTCTTTGGCATCTACTTTATTTAATATCTCAACAACTTTAGGAACTTCACTTTTGTATCTCTTACCCAACTCTCTATAATTTGGCTTTATTTTATAGTTTCCTACTTCTCCAAATTTAATAATCTTAACATTTCCCTGCTCTTTAATAATTTCCTCAAATCTATCAACAGCCTTTTTTACTTCTTCATTTCCAGATATTACAATCTCTTTTAATGGATATCTTAATGTATATTTTATCTTATCTCTTCCTCTATAAATGGCATCAACAATATCTCTAACAATTTCCATATCTTTTTCAAGTTCAGTATCTATTAATTCCTCATCAACATCAATATTATACATAAAAATACTTTCTTCCAAATCCTTAGTTTTTAGATTTTGATATATTGCTTCAGCAGTGTATGGTGCTATTGGGGCAATAATTTTAGACAATTTTAATAATGTATAGTATAGTGTTTGATAGACAGCAAACTTATCACTATCTTCTCCTTCTTTCCAAGTTCTATCCCTTATTAATCTTATATACCACCTACTCAAATCATTTAATATAAAGTCTTTAATTGACCATGTATAAGTATGGAAATGAGGAATTTCTAAACTTTTAATTGCTTTTTTTGCTAAAGAATTAACTCTACTTATTATCCACTTATCCTCTTCTCTTAGATATTTGAAATAATCATCATTTGGTTGAAAATTATCTAAAACCATATAATTAACTGCAAACATATAGGCATTCCATAAGGTATTAAATAGACTTAATACATCATCAACTTCACTCCATACAAATCTTAAATCCTCCCAAACCTTATTTGCAGATAGTAAATAAAACCTTAATATATCAGCCCCATATTTCTCAACAACATCATCAGGACTAACTATATTCCCCAAACTTTTACTCATCTTGTCTCCTTTCTCATCCAAAGTAAAGCCATGAGTAAGACACTTCTTATAAGGCACATCTCCAAAGACTATAGCAGAGAGCGCATGTTGAGAGTAAAACCATTTTGTAACTTGGTCATGTCCTTCAGTAATAAAATCAGCTTTCTTTAATGTTTTTGAATTTATTGATGCATATGGTGCCAATCCAGAGTCAAACCAAACATCTAAAACATCTGGAACTCTTTCCATAATTCCAGAACATTCACATCTTAACTTAACTTTATCAACATATGGTTTATGTAAATCCTCCAATTCAATATTTTCAACAGCCCTCTCTTTAAGTTCTTCAACACTTCCAACAACAATATACTTTCCACACTTTTTACAAACCCATACTGGTAGAGGGATTCCCCAATATCTTTGCCTACTTATATTCCAATCTCCAACAAACTTAACACCATTTATATATCTTGTTTCAATCCATTCAGGAATCCATGTAACAGTTTTTGCCTGCTCTATAATTTCATCCTTAATTTTTGAGATAATTAAAAACCACTGTTCTGTTGCTCTAAATAACAAAGGTGTTTTACATCTCCAACAGTGAGGATAACTATGCTTAATTCTACCATAATTAACCAATAGACCTTTTTCTTCTAATGTCTTAACAATTAAATCATCAGCATCTTTAACAAAAATACCTCTCCACTTACCCTCTGTATATTTTCCTTGGTCATCAATTGGACAATAAATAGGGAGATTATACTTTTTAGCCACTTCAAAATCTTCCTCTCCATGACCTGGAGCTGTATGAACTAATCCAGTACCTCCTTATAATGTAACATGTTCTCCTAAAACAATGTAATGGGCAACTTTAGCAAACTCTTTTTGTCTTTCAACTTCTTCCAATAGTGGATGAATATATCTCTTACCTTCTAATTCTTTACCTTTAACTTTTTTTATGATTTTATATTTTTTAATTTTTGCCTTTTTTAAAACATCTTCTACTAATTTCTCAGCAATTATCCAAACTTCTTTATTTTCTTTTTCAACTTCAACATAACAATAATCATAATCTGGATGCACTGCAACTGCTAAGTTTGCCACCAATGTCCAAGGAGTAGTTGTCCAAATGACTATATATGCATCCTCATCTTTTAACTTAAATTTTACATATAAAGAGGGGTCTTCAACTTCTTTGTACTCTCCCCTAACTTCATGCTCAGCTAAAGCTGTTTCACACCTTGGACACCAATAGACAACTCTTAAGTCTTTTTTTAATAGTCCTTTCTCATGAGCTACTTTTAAACTCCACCAACCAGTTTCCATATATTCCTTAGTTATTGGCATATATGCATTGTCCCAATCTAACCAAACACCTAAATTTTTAAATTGATTTTCCATAATTTCCTTATGTTTTAAAGCAAACTCTTTACATTTTTCTATAAATTTATCAACTCCTATTTTTTCAATATCTTTTTTTGTTTTTATGTTCAGTTCCTTCTCAACTTTAACCTCTATTGGTAGGCCATGCATGTCCCAACCAGCTTTATCTAATACATTATACCCCTGCATTCTTTTAAATCTTAAATAAGTATCTTTAATTATTTTATTCCAGGCAGTTCCTAAGTGTATAGACCCAGAACAATATGGAGGTCCATCAACAAAATAAAACTCTTTATTATCTTTATTTTTTTCTTTAACTTTTTCATAAATTCTATTATTTTTCCAAAATTCTTTTATTTTCTTATCTAATTCTCTAAAATTAACTTTTTTTACTCTTTCCATGTCATTATTCACCTTTCATTAGCTTATTTTTTAATGATTTTAATCTCTCAATAATATTTTCAGTTATTTTATTGTCACATTCTCCCATACATTTTTCTTCATCAGGCAATTTTTCAATTTTTTTTAAAATAGATTTATCATTAATATTAAACATATTATACAACTCTAAGCAAGATTTTTTTATATTTAATCCATTTTTTATAAATATTTCTAACAATTTATCAGTATCCAATGATTCCTCTATTTTTTCCCAGTATTTTCCAAATATGTTATTTTCTATAATATACTCAGCAGCTTCGAGGGTTTTAATTCCTAAATCTATTTTATTTAAATCATAAACTAAATCTAACTCTTTCTCCTCTAATTCTTCAAGTTTTTTATCATCACCAATATCTCTAATTATTTCCATTTTTACTCTAAGATTATATAAATCTCTTAATTTTTTTTCACCTAAGTCTATTAAATTATGTTTTCTTTCTTTAATATCTATTAGAATAGGTTTGTCCATAAAAATCCCCTAATAGAGTTATTTTGAGAGATACTTATTCTTTTTTTTCTTTTTTGATTTATAATATCCTCTCAAAACTGGAAGTCTTGTAAAATCTTTTAATAGCTGATAGTATATATCTCCATATCTCTCACTAATAACAACAATATGGGCTGGAGGATGAATTTTTCTTATTCTGTCTATTGCTTTAGGTGCTTTTTCTGCTATTTTTGCTATACATGCAGTTTTACAAGGTTTTTTAACTTCTCCCAAGATATGCTCTAATATTTCATCTGCTGCCTCAGGAACTATAATTTTTGGCTTACCTATTATAGTTAGTTCTGCATGTCTATCAACATCTGCAAGAGCATTTTTTAATTTTTCATAACTGTCTCCTCTTATTAGTAGTAGAGTCATATTCTCACTGTTTTGAGTGTTTTAAATATTCTTCAAGCATAAAAGGAAAATCTGAAGCATTAACAAATCTTAACCCTAATCTTTGAGCCCATTTTTCTATACCCCCATCACTTGCTACAACAGCAGCATCTAACTCTTTAGCCAATAATAAAACATCTAAATCTGGAGCACTATCTAATGTTCCAACTCTTAAAGCACTTCTATATTTATTTCTAAAATTATTTATTGTTTTAGAAAGGATACTATTTAATAGTTCTCTTTTATTTATATCAGGGTTCTTTTTTATATGTTCATAAACCATATCTGCAGTTTTTGTAATATATTCCTCTCCAATTCTTAAACCTTTATTAATCCTCTCTCTTAAATCTTTTATATAATCATAAAATATTTCTGCTGGGAGTTTAATCTCATACCTATTAGGGGTTTTTTTTACAAGCCAAGTATCTACTTTTATTATAACCTCTCTTGGACATCCTTCATTTTCTAAAAATCCAATAAGTTCATTATATACACTTGGATATGGGATATGGCAAGATATATTTAATTTAACTCTTGCCTCAGCAATTAAATCCATAATTCTATTAGTTAAATCTGTTATAGATTCATATCCTAATGCTTTCCTTACTGATGGCTCTGTAAAGGCACTTGTATCTAAACAAAATCTCTGTTTATGCATAACTAACACACATTTAAAAATAATTTTGATTATAAAATATTCTTGATATACTATTAAATATTTAGGGATTACTATGAGAAAAAGAGTACCAGTCAAAAAGATAGTTGATAAGGTTATTGATGAATGTGATTTAATATTATTGGTTTTAGATGCAAGAGACCCAGAATTAACAAGAAACAAAGAATTAGAAGAAAAAGTAAAATCAAAAGGAAAGAAATTAATTTATGTTTTAAATAAGGCAGATTTAGTACCTAAAGAAATACTTGAAAAATGGAAATCAATTTTAGGGGAGAATACTGTTTTTGTTTCTGCTAAAAGAAGATTGGGAACAAAAATTTTAAGAGATAAAATTAAAGAACTTATTGGTGGAGAGGGGAAGGTTGGAGTTGTTGGTTATCCAAATGTAGGAAAGTCATCAATAATTAATGCACTAACTGGAAAAAGAAGTGCTCTAACTGGAAATATTGCTGGTTTAACAAAGGGAGAGCAGTGGATAAAATTAACAAAAAAAATTAAACTTCTTGATACTCCAGGAGTGTTGGAGATGAAAAATGAAGATGATTTAATTATTTCAGGAGCATTAAGATTAGAAAAAGCAGATTCTTTAATATCCCCAGCTATAAAAATCTTGGAAAGAATAAATAACTTTGATAGTTCAAGAATTAAAGAATATTATAATATTGATTATAAAGAAATTGATGAATCTATTTTAAAGGAAATTGCTAAGAAAAGAGGATACTATAAAAAAGGAGGACTTCCTGATGTAGAAAGAGCAGCAGAGTCTGTTATAAGAGAATATCAAGAAGGAAAATTAAATTACTTTAAAATAAATCTAAAAAAATATGGTCAAGAAAGAGATAGTAACATAGATAAATTTATTGGATATATTAAAGATTTCCCTTTTATTGAGGATGCTAAAATGGTTGTTGAGCATTTAAAAGATAAAAATGATTTGTATAAAAAAATAAAAAAACCTATTTTAGGATTTAAAGAAGTTGGAGATAATATTATAATTATATCCTTTGGAGAGAAAAGTAAAGATACTGGAAGAAAGAGAGTTGAAGAACTTGCTAAAAAGGAAAATATTGAAATAATATCTCAACATGGGGATAAAATAGGAGCAAATAAAATATTTATTGGTATAGGAAAAAAAGTTAATTAGTTGTGGTCCTCATTTTTCAGACCACAACTTTAATAACTTATGCAAAATTAACATTTCAAAATTAGACCTTTATCTCAATTTCTACTCCATCAGGAATTCTTATTCTTGTTATATGTCTTAATGCTCTCTCATCAGCATCAATATAGATTAATCTTTTATGGATAGTTAATGTATATCTGTCAAATGTTGAAGAACCTTCTCCGTCTGGACTTCTTCTTACTGTTACTCTTAATTTTTTAGTTGGTAGTGGAATAGGTCCAGAAATATCTACTCCTGTCTTTTCTGCAATCTCTTTTATTTGATTACATAGTTCATCTAAAACTTTATGGTCGGTACTTGTTAATTTTATTTTAACCTTTCTCATCTTAATCACCATCATGTTATTAAATATTTGAACCTATAACTATAAAATTTAAAAAAAATTAAAGAAAAAGGATTTATTTATTTTTAGCTTTGACATCTATAGCCATTCCTGCAGCTATAGTCATTCCCATATCTCTAACTGCGAATCTTCCTAATTGTGGAATTTCTCTAACATTTTCTATAACCATTGGTTTGGTTGGTTTTATTCTAACTACTGCAGCATCTCCAGTTTTTAAGAATTGTGGGTTTTCTTCAATTACTTGCCCAGTTCTTGGGTCTAATTTCTTTAATAATTCTATAAATGTACATGCAACTTGTGCTGTGTGTGCGTGGAATACTGGGGTATAACCGACAGTTATAGCAGTTGGGTGTTGTAAGATAACTAACTGAGCAGTAAATTCTTCTGCAACTGTTGGTGGATTGTCTGGATGTCCACAAACGTCTCCTCTTTTGATATCCTTCTTACTTACACCTCTTACGTTAAATCCAATATTGTCTCCTGGTTCTGCTTGTGGTATTTGTTCATGGTGCATTTCAATAGATTTAACTTCTCCACTAACTCCTGCAGGTTCAAAGACAACTTTATCTCCAGGTCTTAAAATACCAGTTTCTACTCTTCCAACTGGGACAGTACCAACTCCAGTAATTGAATAGACATCTTGAATTGGTATTCTTAATGGTAAGTTAACTGGTTTTTCTGGTGGTTGGAATTTGTCAATTGCTTCGACTAATGTTGGACCTTTGTACCATGGCATATTTTCTGATCTTTTAACAACGTTGTCTCCTTTTAATGATGCAGTTGGAATAAAGTCAATTTGGTCTGGGTTATAACCTAAGACTCTTAATAATTGTTCAGATAACATTTTTTTCATTTTTTCATATTCTTCTTGGCTGTAATTGACTGTATCCATTTTGTTTATACAAACAGCAATTTGTTTAATTCCTAATGTTCTTGCTAAGAACATGTGTTCTCTTGTTTGTGGTTGGATTCCTGTTTTAGCGTCGTTAACGTCAACAACTAATATAGCAGCATCTGCTTGTGATGCTCCAGTAATCATGTTTTTAATAAAGTCTCTGTGTCCTGGACAGTCAACGATAGTAACTTCATATTTTTTAGTTTCGAATTTTTTGTGTGCAACGTCTATTGTAACTCCTCTTTCTCTTTCTTCTTTTAAGTTATCCATAACATAAGCAAATTCGAATCCTGCTTTACCTCTTTCTTGAGCTTCTCTTTTTAATTTTTCTAATAACTGTGGGTCAATTGCTCCACTATCGTATAATAATCTTCCAACAGTTGTAGATTTTCCAGCATCTACGTGTCCAATAAATGCTACGTTTAATACTGGTTTTTGCTTTGCCATATTTTTCACCAAATTAGTTTATTTTTTATGAATAAGAATACATATTTTATGTTATTTAATTTAGTGCTTTCTATTTATAATTATGAAGAGTATATAAATCTTTTGGTCAGTGAAATATAAGAATATTTATTAATTTTATTGTAGGGATGAAATATAGCTTAATATTCATTTTTAAACCAATTAATTACTCTTTTTATACCTTCTTGAAGAGTTGTTTTTGGTTGCCAGCCCAAAGATTTTGCTTTATCTATGTTAAGATATATCCTATAAACTTCTCCTTCTCTTGGTTTATCATAAATAGGTTTATCTTTAAAGTTTAGTTCTCTACTAATAATATTATAAAGTTCATTAATAGTTGTCTCTTTTCCTGTTCCAATATTAACAATTTCATTTTTCCAATTCATTGCTAAAATATTTGCATCTACAACATCTCCAACATATATAAAATCTCTTGTTTGATTTCCATCTCCAAATATGACAGGTCTTTTATTGTTTATGATTCTCTCTATAAATATACTAATAACCCCTGCCTCTCCCCTTGGGTCTTGTCTTTCACCATAAACATTGGAATATCTTAGTATACAATACTCTATGTTATATAACCTATTATACAATTTAATATACTCCTCCCCAGCATACTTACTTAATCCATATGGAGATAATGGAGAAATTTTATGATTTTCATCAACAGGTAGATATTCTGGCTCACCATAAACTGCTCCTCCAGAGGATGCAAAAATTATTTTTTGTATATCATACTTTCTCATAAGATTCAAAATATTTATAGTTCCTAATACATTTATATTAGCATCATATATGGGATTATCTACAGAGACTCGTACATTTATTTGAGCTGCCTGATGAAAAATTACTTCAACATCTTTAAAATTTATTTTATCTTCTAAGTTGTCTCTAACATCACAATTTATAAATTTTGCCTTTGGATTAACATTTTTTATATTTCCTGTTGTTAGATTATCTAAAACTATAACCTCATAGCCATCATTAATTAATCTATCAACTATATGACTTCCAATAAATCCTGCTCCTCCTGTTACAAGCATCATTCTACCAACTTAACTATCTTTTTTCCAGCTTCTTGCATATCTAAGAAGTAAGGGATATTATTCTCCTCTAAAATTTTCCAACCCTCCTCTTCATTAGTCCCTGTTAATCTTACAACAAACTTAATATTTGGATTTTCTTTTAAAATCTCAACAATTCCCTTAGCAACTTCATCACATTTAGTAATTCCCCCTAATATATTAATAAATATTCCTTTAACATTTTTATTTTTAAGAACTGTTCTTAGTGCATCTTTTATAACTTCTCTATTTGCCCCTCCACCAACATCTAAAAAACATGCTGGTTTTTTTCCTAAGTTGTATATTAAATCCATTGTAGCAAGAGTTAATCCTGCCCCATTACCAATAACTGCAATGTCTCCATCTAACTCAACATAGGAGTATGGCTTAACTTCTTTATAATCTTCAAATTTTTTATAATTATGCCTAAAGTTAGCATCATCATCTAATATAATAACAGCATCAGCAGCATAAATTTGGTTATTTTCAGTAATAACAAGAGGATTTATTTCTACAAGAGTAGCATCTAAATCTTTGAAGATTTTATATAATTTATATATAATATCTCCTATTCTTACATCAACATTCATATCTTTGGCTATTTCTCTACCAATATATGGTAAGAATGGTTTTTTAATATCAACATAATACTTAACTATCTTCTCATCAGGAAATTCTTCAATATCCACCCCTCCCTCTGTTGAGAATATAATAACTGGCTTTTTACTTAATCTATCTATAGTTATTGCTAAATAATACTCTTTTTTAATAGGTAATTTTTCTTCTACTAAAATTTTCTCAACTTTTTCTCCTTTTATTTCTTTGTTAAATAGTTCTTCAACTTTTTCCTTAAAATTATCTTTGTTTGCAAATATAATTCCTCCGGCCTTTCCTCTACCTCCAACTAAAACCTGTGCTTTTAAAACAACATCTCCATCTATATCTTTTATTTCACCTTTTTTTAATAAAAAACTCTTTGGAACCGGGATTCCATACTCTTTAAAAATTTCTTTTGCTTCATATTCATGTAATTTCAAATTTCCACCCCATTAAATTGTTATATTAAGTATATCTCCTTTTTCAACTCTTAATATTGAAGCAACTATATTTTTAGAGAATAAAAAAACATTATTATTTATAACAGTAAATACAGGTTTATATCCTTCCTCAATTAATCCAACATTTTTAAGATTTAATATTTTTGCATTGTTAAGAGTAGCCATTTTTAATATTTCTTTTGGTTCAAGATGATACAGCCTATATATAAACTCCATTTCTCTAAAAATAGATGGTGAATTTATCATAAAATTATCAGTTCCTAATCCTAAAACTAAATCTTTTAATTTCTCTATATTTGGAATACCAACATTTAAATAAAGATTTGCTCTTACACATAAAACAACTGGTATATTATACTTTTCAAGTAAATAAATATCATTATCTTTTAAATGAACTCCATGAACTATAAAAGAGGGTTTTACTTTCAAATTAAGTAATCTCTCTAATTCTGTCTGATTATATTTTTTTAAAGAATATTCAACTGCTCCAATATGTTCAGCAACATGTATTCCAAAAAGTTTATTCTTAAATTTTTTATATATTCTAAATACATCTTTTAAAAAATCATCACTATACTCATTGGCTCCACTTAAATTTATTCCATCAGAAATTTTTAATATTTCCTCAGTTTCTACTTTATTATTAGGTCTTCCAAGAAGGATACATTTAACTTTACTTCCATTTAAACATTCTTTTAGTAATTTAACACCACTTATTCCATTTTCTCTAAAATCACAAAAGTACCTAACTCCAAACTCTTCCAATTCATTTAATCCAAATTTAATACCCTCTTTTAATATCTCTCTACTACAATCTTTTAAATATCTATGCTTTAAACCATTTGGAGGTTTAACTAAATCATCCAAACTCTTATTTATCCCTATATCTCTTATAGAACTATCTGCTATATGTGTATGTGCATTTATTATTCCAGGAATTATTAAGCCATTAATTTTAATATCCTCCTTTTCATTACTAAATCCTTTAATTTCATTATCTTCAACTATTAAAGTACCTTCTACAATCTTATAATCTTCACCATAAAGAAACTTTCCCTTAATTAGCATATTAATCCCTAAAAAGTAAAAAAAGAGGTGAGAAGAATTAGAATTCAACTAATCCAATAGATTTTTTAATAATATCTATATTTACCTTTCCAGCTTTGTATATCTTACCATTTTTAATATTATTTACTACTACAACAGCTGGGGCAAACATTCCTTTATCTATTTTATAAAAGTCATAGTCAGCTGCTTTAAATACCTCTAAGAATGGCTTACCATAATCTTTAGAAGCAGAAGATGGTAAAGCTTTAGTTAAACTTTCTAAATCATCATTGTCATCAGCTTTTATATAGTATTGGGTTACTCCAGCATATAAAACCATATCATTTGTGACTCCCATCATTGTAAAGTCATCTCCAACTATTGGAGCTATTGGAGCTAATCCAGAGGCATATTTTACTTTCTTAACATCAAACTCTAAAACTTCAATCATTTTATAAGTTCCATTTTCTACAACTCTACCACTAATTTGTATAGCACCTACTAATGAAGCTGTTGGAGCTACTAAAAGATAAACATTTTCAACATCAACATTACACTCCTTAGCAACATATTCAGCTACTTCCTCATTTGGTAATTTTGAAGCCTCTAAACATAAAATAGCTTTATCATAGTTGTCTTCATAATCTATTTCTTCATATGTCTTTTTAGGTTTTTTAGCTAAGGCTCTTGCTGGACCAGAACCCATTGCAAAGTATTTTCCTACTTTAACAACCCACCCAGCTTTTTGTGAGCCAAGTGTTGAGATAGCAGGATGAGAGGTTTTAACTTTAACATATGGTAATGGAATAGCTTCATATGGAGATGGAGAAATAGAGACTTCTGCCAATCCTCCTAAACATATTTTAGTAAATAATTTTCCAGCTTCCCAACTACCTTCTACATTAACTCCACAATCTAAAACTGTTGCACCATTCTCTAATTTTATAACATCTATTTTTAATTCTTCTTTATTTTTTATCATTTCTTCAACAATTTTATAGGCCTTTTCATTAACACTTAACATATTTAATTCACCAAAGTTTTATTATGTGAAAGTTTTATTAAGTGTATGACATAACATATATTAATTTCATAAGTAGATAAAATATTTTTTGGCTAAAATAAAAGTTAGTGATTAATTATGGATATATATTCAATAATTGAAAGATTTGAAGATAGTAAAGAAAATAATTATTTTCTAAAAACAGGGCTTATTGATGAAGAAGAAGCATTAAAATTATTTAAAATAGATAATTGGAGAGATTTGTTAAAACTTTTTAATATTGCATCAGAAGTTAGAGATTACTTTAAAAAGGAAATTGAAATTACTTCAACTATTCATATCTCAAATATTTGCCCAATAAACCCAAAATGTTTATATTGTGGTTTTGCAGCTGGGACATCAAGAGAAGGATATTATAAACCATTTAAACTAAAAGATGAAGAGATATTTAAAGCAGGAAAAGCTATAGAAGAAAGTGGAATAAAAAGAGTCAGCTGTTCTGGATGTAGTGGAGAAGATAGTATAAGGGCTACAAAAATAATTAAAGAAAATTTTAATTTAGAAGTTTTAATAAATGTTGGTTCTCTTCTTAGTGAGGACAATATAAAAAATCTTAAAAATCTAAATGTTGATACTATCTGTTGTAATTTAGAAACAATAAATGAAAGTTTATTTAAAAAATTAAAGCCTGGAGAAGAGTTAGAAGATAGGATAAGAGTATGCAAATTAGTTAATAAATATGGCATAGAATTATCTTCTGGGCTATTAATAGGAATTGGAGAGAGTTATGAGGATAGAGTTAATCATCTTTTTTATTTAAAAAATAATTTTGATATTGGAGAAGTTCCAATAATGGGATTTAACCCTTATAAAGATACACCAATGGAACATGTTAAAAGATGTTCATCTATTGAACAGGCAAAAACTATAGCAATAACAAGATTAATATTTCCAAATATAAGAATAACATCTCTCTCTCCTACAATAATGCCAGAACTTATACAATTTTCTCTCTTAGCAGGAGCAAGTAATATAGCCACAGTAATTCCAAAAAATTATCCTCATAATATAAAAGGTGTAGGAAATCCAAAAACTGCCAATTTAGATGATGTAGTTGAAAAAATTGAAGAGTTAGGACTAAAACCAAAATTAAATTGGGAAAAATTTAGAGAATATAAGAAAAAATATTAAATTATAAAATTAAATTTAAATATATAAAAAAATTTAAATATCCCTTTAGACAACATTAATATATTATTTTATATAAACATTAAATTTTATGAGTGGATTTTAAATCTTGAACTGATTGGTATTTAATAACTTTTTTATTTTTATTTATTGAGTAGTCAATTAAATATAAATTTTCTTTATTAATTTCTCCAACAGGAAACTCAGTATATATTATATAATCACATTCATCAATAATATTTTTTGCTTTTTCAATATTTTCCTTTGATATTTGAGAAAATGCTTTTTCTTTGATTATTTCTATTTCCATAGTTTTTGCTACAATATAATCAAAATCATTCTCGTGTAAGATACCACAATAAATTTTATATCCATTTTTTACTAAATATCTTAATAATCCAGCTCCAGTCCCAGCACCACAAATAACAAAAATTTTTATTTCTCTCTTTGATTTATTAATCAGTTCAAAATATCCAATCTCTCTACTAAAATTGGCTGAAGTAACATCATATAAATAATTAACAGTATCTTTATTTAAAATATCCTCTGGATAACCATATGCAATAATTTTTTTATCCTTTATTAAAGCCAATTTATCAGCTACTCTCAAAGCTAATTCAATATCATGTAGTGTTACAACTATTGCCAAATTTTTTTCAGTGGCTAACTTTCTTAATAAAAGAGTTAATTCTATTTTATGCTTGGCATCTAAAAATGATGTTGGTTCATCTAAAATTAAAATTTCTGGTTCTTGAGCTAATGCCCTTGCAATCATTATTTTTTGTCTTTCTCCATCACTCATTTCAAAAAATTTTTTATCTAAAAGATGAAGTGCATTAACAGCCTTAGCAGATTCTTCTATAACTTCAATATCTCTCTCTGATAATCTTCCAAATAAATCAGTGTATGGATGTCTTCCTATTGCAATTATATCAAATCCTGTTAAATTTCCTGGATTTACTCTTTCTGTTAATACAACAGCCAATTTTTTAGCAAGTTCTGAAGGTTTTATATTATGAAGAATTTGAGATTCTAAATATACAACTCCTTTTAAAGGAGATAAAAAAGAACATAATGTTTTTAAAAGTGTTGATTTTCCAACACCATTTGGACCAAGTATAGCCAATATTTCCCCTTTTTTAATTTCCAAATTAATATTGTCTACAACAATCTCTTTATATCCTACACCTAAGTCTTTGGTTTTTAACATACTTATTCTACACCCATAAATATTAATAATTATTAGTAATAATATTATTTAATACTTAAAATATTAATAATTATCTTTAGAGGTATTTTAGAGGGATGATTATGATTATATATCCATTTACTGCAATAGTTGGACAGGAAAAAATGAAAAAAGCTTTAATTTTAAATGCAATTAATCCAAAAATTGGAGGAGTTCTAATAAGAGGAGAGAAAGGAACAGCAAAATCTACAACTGTAAGAGCTTTAGCTGATTTACTTCCAGAGATAGAAGTAACTGACTGCCCATTTAACTGTTCTCCAGATGAATTATGTGATATATGTAAAGAAAAAAAGGAGAAAGGAGAACTAAAAATAATTAAAAAGAAAATGAAAGTTGTAAATTTACCAATTGGAGCTACTGAGGATAGAGTTGTAGGTACTCTAGATATTGAAAAGGCAATAAAAGAAGGTATAAAAGCTTTAGAACCAGGAATTTTAGCAGAGGCAAATAGAAATATTCTATATATTGATGAAGTTAATTTATTAGATGACCATATTGTAGATATTCTTTTAGATGTAGCTGCATCAGGTTGGAATATTGTAGAGAGAGAAGGGATTAAAGTTAAGCACCCATCAAGATTTATATTAGTTGGAACAATGAACCCAGAAGAAGGTGAATTAAGACCTCAAATTTTAGATAGATTTGGGTTAATGGTTGATGTAGAGGGAATAAATAATGTTAAGGATAGAGTTGAGATAATAAAAAGAGTTGAAGAATTCCAAAAAAATCCTGAAGAATTTTATAAGAAGTTTGAAGAGAAACAAAAAGAATTAAGAGAGAAGATTATCAAAGCAAGAGAACTTTTAGAAAAAGTTAAAATAAGTGATGAACTCTTAGAATTAATATCTGGAGTTTGTATAGAGTTAGGAATTCATAGTCATAGAGCAGATATAACAGTTGTAAGAACTGCTAAGGCCTTAGCTGCTTACAATGGTAGAGAAGAGGTTATTTTAGAGGATGTTAAGGAAGCCATGGAGTTAGCTTTACCTCATAGATTAAGAAGAAAACCATTTGAACAGCCAAAATTAGACAAAGAAAAATTGGAGGATACAATAAATAAATTAAAAAAAAAATAACTACTAATAAAAAAATCCATGACAAACTTCTAAGGGATAACACCTATTTAAGTGGAAAATATATAGATAATGAGAATGAGTTTGATGATAGTAGTGGGGGAGAGGGGAATAAAGAGGAAAACTTTGACATTAAAAAAGATGTTATGTTTGATAAAGACATAACTAAATTTAAAGT